>JAYTMI010000780.1:0-10233 GCA_043728625.1 Saprospiraceae bacterium
ATTCAGATTCTTTCACTGCGTTCAGAATGACAAAAAATGACGTAAAGAATTGTAAAACAGCAAATTAGTCTGTGAAGTTATAAGCCAGTCGCCACTGCCACCGCGCCACGTTCACCAATCAACTGCTCACGCACCTTCAAATCGCGGTAAATACTGAGGGGGTCTAATGCACCGCCCATTTTCAACCGCGCTTCAGCAACAAGGGCGCGAACATCCGTCAAATAAGCCGTTTGCAAAATCTCTTGACAACGCACGACATCGTTAGCCGCTTGCGCTTTATTCAAGGCTTTTCTATCTACCAACAACGATTTTGCATAAGACTGCATAATGGCTTCCACGGACTGTAAAAGGTCTTCCAAAGGGTCTTTGACATTGTGCGACGCATCAATCATCCAACCCAAATCTGTAGCATGATTCATGTCCCGAGCGTCCATGCCTTCTACTAACTCATTGAAAATCAAGAATAATTGATATGGATTGATGCAACCAACGGTCAAATCATCGTCACCATATTTAGAGTCGTTGAAATGGAAACCCGCCAATTTGCCTTCCATCAACAACAATGCAACAATTTGTTCAATATTGGCATTTGGCAAGTGATGTCCTAAGTCAACCAATGTATAAGCTCTGTCGCCCAATTTGCTTGCAAAAAGTAAAGATTGACCCCAATCACCAACTGTCATTGAGTAAAAATTCGGCTCTGCACATTTATATTCGATGAACATTTTCCAATCTTCAGGCATCGCTGCGTATATCTCTTTCAAACTTTCCAAGGTATTTTGAAAAGCTTTTCTGAAATTCAACTGTCCAGGGAAATTAGAACCATCTGATAACCAAATAGTTATGGATTTTGAGCCTAATTCAATACCTTGACGAATCACCTCAATATTATGTTCTATCGCTTGCCGTCTTACTGAGGGGTCGGTGTGCTGCAACGACCCGAACTTGTAGCTCAGTTTTTGGTCTTTTTGGTCTTGAAAAGTGTTGGAATTGACTGCATCGAATGCCAAACCATGTTGTGCTGCCAAAGCCCTTGTTGCCGCCGCATTTTCAGGTATATCCCAAGGGATATGAAGTGAAATTGCGCCACTTGATTGGTTTAACGCATGAAGTAAACCGACATCTTCAATTTTTTCTTCCAATGTACGCGGCTCTCCACCACCTGAAAAACGACCAAACCGCGTACCACCTGTACCCAAAGCCCACGACGGAATAGCGATTTGAAAATCAATGAGTTTTTGTAAAATAGCCCTTTCGCCTTCAATTTCAGAGGTCAAAAAGTCAAGGCGTTTTTTATGCTTTGCATAATGTTGCTCGTTGTGAGCATCGAGTTGATATTTTTCTATTTGCATGTCTTGTTGCTGTATTTTGGTAGAGAAATGATTGTTATGTTTCTAAAATAAACTTGTTTGAAACTATTTGGTTGTCTATCTTTGCTTTTGCAAATAATTTTAGAACCGAAAAAAACCTTTTTCAAAATGGACAATAAGAAGATTGCGCTTTTTCAAGAAAATAAAGTGCGCCGCGAATGGAAAAAACGCGGTGTCAAAGAAGGTCAAGAATACTCGATTTTGACTGCTGAAATTGCCAAAGCCACTTTTGGCTTAACGCCTTCTCAACACAGTCAATATAAAAATTTAGCAAAAGAAAACCTTCGAGACCACATGACTCCCCTTGAACTCATTTTCAGTGCATTGGGCGAGGAAGCGACCCGCCTAAACGCTGTTAGCCTTGACGCACAAGGTTTTACAGAAAATCACGATGCAGCTTTGAAAGGAGGCAGTGCCGCAGGTGAAGCCCGAAAACGATTTGAAACGGTTCAAAACACGATTGTCGTATCGAAAGAAAATTATCTACATCTTTTGAAAGATAAAGAAAAAACAAATGAAATTGAGGGCGAAAAAGGAGAATGATACCCCTCAGTAAAATTTGCTATTTCCCATAAATTTGACTTATTTTGTCTTAAAATTTAAAAAAATGGATACTACAATAGTCAATAGCATTAATCTTCTTAGTCCAGAAAACATGGAAGAATTACGCCTCTTTCTCAATGCTCTTTTGAAAAAACAAGAGAAAACAACAAGAATTGATGCGAAAACAAGCAAAAGTATTGAACCAGATTCTCAGCTTCCTATCGAAGACGAGGATATTATTCCCTTAAACCCATTAGAAGGAATGGGACAAATTCCTGTTCCAACGGATATAATTATAAACCGCTATTCAATCTATGAAGACCACCTTGACAAGCATCTCTAACTCTCGTATTTTTGTTGATACCAATATTCTATATTATGGTAACGATTTAAGTTCTGTCAATGGCAAACAAGCGATTACACATTTGAGAGAATTACAATTTTTAAAAAACAGACTATATATCAGCAGCCAAATTCTACGTGAATATACAAACCTCACGTTGCGAAATGCTGCCTATCATAAACTTGATTTAAAAATTCAATCCAAAATTGTACAGCAAAATGTTGTTCAGTTTCAGAATCGTTTTAATGTTATTTATGAAAATGCCGATGTTTTATCACAGTGGCTTAAATTACTTCCTCAACTAACAACTCATAAAGATATTTTCGATTTCTATCTTGCTGCGACCTTATCGGTTTACAATATTCCCTACATTTTGACGCACAACGAAAGCGATTTTACCAAATTCAGCGACTTTATAACCGTCATTCCTCTATTTCCAAAATAAAAACACCCCCTCAGTAAAAGGACTATTTCTGAAAAATTTGAGGATATTTTCTGATAAAATACAGAGGCGTACAACTCCACGCATGGCAATAACTGTTCATAGGATAAAAACCATAAGGGGAAATAAAATCATTTTTGGGGTCAAAAACTTCCCAAAATGTATCCGCTTCTTTTTCTACCATATCGCCCCAATAACGCACTAATTCGTCCTTTGCCTCTTGCTGCATACCGACTTGAATCATTGCCTCGATAAGATAGTGCATCAAGTACGGACCGCCAGGCTTGACAACATTCTCTTGTTTTAAGGCATTTATTAAGGCTTTTTTGCCTGTTTCTTTGTCCACAACATTCGCTAAAACCATCCATGCTTGCGAGGCATAAGAAATCTGTCGTTCATTTCCACTGACGAACACACCTTTTTGAGCATCAAAAAGCTGCTTTTTTGCACCTTCGGTCATTTTATCAATCAAAGCGGGCAATTCAGCAACTTCTTTTTCTTTGCCTAACAATTTTGCTAATTCCAACGTTTTGCGGAGCGACATAATGATAATGCCTTGCAGCGCAGCTTGTTTATCCAAATCCTCTTTCCAATCAACGAATAGCCACCAACCACTTTTTGCCGCCGCCGTATAATCAAAAAGCCCATTCTCTAATAAAAACTTTTTAGGACTATCCAATTGCTTTTTAGCGACCACCCACAATTCTTCTGCTGTTGCCCTATCATTTGTGGCTTTCACATAATCTAAAAGCAAAGGATTGTATAACAATGAATATTCAAACAAAAAAGGCGCACCTTTTTGGTTGTGTGGCGTTGGTCGTTCAAAAACATTGGAGGGCAAATAGCCCCCCTCAGTACACAACGATGCTAAAAGATACAAACATCGTTTGGTGAGGTTGTAATTCTTAAATGAATAATTATTTGCCATGGATTGCAAATACAAATCGCCAATCCACAACCGACGGTCGCGTTTAGGTCCGTCTTCAAAGACGGTTTGCATACATTCTTTGAGCGTATTTGCAGCAATTTTATCAATTTTTGATACTATTTCAGGTGTTTTTGGCAACAATTTAGGCAGTTTCGTTGTCACCGCAGTCGTCGCTTTACAATAAGCATCCGCAATTTTAAAATCAAAATAAGCCGATGAACCCAACAGTTCTATTTTGACATAACGAAATGCCAAACGACGTGGAATCGTCACCACCGCAGGCATATCTAAAACGGTTATGATTTCATCTTGCAACCATGCGCGACTCATTGTCTGATTGTAAGGGTCAAAAGGCGTATTGATTTCGGCTGGCACTTCGCCAAATGTCAACTTAAACCGAGTGGGTGCATCTGACACACCTCTGATTTCTGCTAATTTAAAGCTAAAATAACCCGTCAAATGCTCGCCAAAATCGAGAATAACACCCGATTGTTTTTTAAACGATTTAGAAAAAACAGTATCAACCGAAGCCATTTTGTCTATTTTCCAGCCTTGAAAAGCCTTTTCGTCCTTCACCATCGTGACGGCTCGAAGCGGCTTTTTTATCGTTTCGATGAGTTTAGGTTTAAATGCCTCCGCTTTTGTCGCCCAAATTTTGCGCTCTTTTTGAAAAAAGTCTTGCGCTGTGATTTGATGAACGATGCTTAACAAAAGTAGACTGAAAAATAGACGGTTCATATTGTTAATGTTTAGTAACAAGTAAAAACAGGATTTTTTTTTTAACACATAGACACTTAGGATACATAGAAAATAGTCTTTTTTTATCATTTTCGAGACAAAAAGATAAAAACTATGTGTTAAAAAAAATCATCTCAAAAAGCCCATCGCCACGCCACCATCCACATTCAAAGCATTGCCTGTGGATTTATTGAGCAAGCCGCCTACCAAAGCGAACGTGGCATTAGCAATATCATCGGGCAAAATAATTTCATTTAAAAGCGTCCGTTTGGCATAATATGCGGGCAATTCTGCAACTGTAATGCCATACGCTTTGGCACGACCTTCTGCCCAACCGCCTGCCCAAATATTGGAATCAGCGATAACAGCATCAGGATTAACCATATTTACACGTATTTTATCCGCGCCTAATTCGGCTGCCAAAAGGCGTGTACCATGCGCTTGTGCTGCCTTTGCAGAACCATAAGCGAGGTTGTTTGGACCTGAAACAACGGCATTTTTTGAAACAATATTGACAATATCGCCGCCAAAACCTTGTTTACGCATCACTTCTACGCTTTCACGACTGACAAGAAATTGACCTTTGACCAATATGTCATACACCTTATCCCAATCCGCAATCGTATGTTCCGTAACAGGTTTTGACAAACTGATACCTGCGTTATTGACCACAATATCCACGCCGCCAAAAGCTAAACAAGCATTTGCCAAAGCGGCTTCAATAGAGTTTGAATTGGTGACATCGAGTAGCGTTGTTGCAACGGCATCTTTACCAAAAGTCTTGACAAATTCTGCTTTTGCACCTTCCAAACGCTCTGTATTGATGTCATTGAGTATCACACAAGCCCCCTCAGTAGCGAGCTTTTTTGCAATCGCTTTACCGATGCCACCCGCACTACCCGTTACCAAAGCCACACGACCAGAAAGCGGTTTTGGCTTAGGCATACGTTGCAGTTTTGCTTCTTCTAACAACCAATATTCAATATCAAAAGCCTCTTGACGTGGCAATGCTGTGTATTCAGAAATCGCTTCCGCACCACGCATAACATTTATCGCATTGATATAATACTCTGACGCCAAACGCGCCATCGTTTTGTCCTTCGCAAAAGTAAACATGCCCACCGTTGGAAATAAGATAACAACAGGATTTGGGTCACGCATGGCAGGTGAATTCGGATGCTTGCAATTGTCGTAATATTGGCGGTAGCCATTGCGATATTCTTCAAAAACAGTATTTAAGTAGTCTTTTTCGTCCAATTTTGATGCGTCAAGAACCAAAGGAGCAATTTTTGTCCTTAAAAAATGGTCAGGACAAGATGTACCAAGCGGTGCTAATTTTGATAAATCATTAGAATTAACGAATTGCAACACCGTATCAACGTCTGTAAAATGACCCACCATTTTCTTTTCTGACGAACAGTACCCCCTCAGTATTGGCGCAATTTTAGCCGCTTTTTTCAAGCGATTATCCTTTTCAAGGCTTTCGATTTTTACGCCACCAAAAATGGGGCGTGTTTTGCCATAATTGTCCTCTAAATATTGAGCGCATTTTTCAATCACTTCTAAGGTATTGATATAACTTTCAAAAGACGTATCGCCCCACGTAAACAAACCGTGCGAACCAAGCATAATGCCTTTCAAAGCAATACCTTTTGCCGCACTGGCTTCCAAACAACGGCGCAACTCTAAGCCTAATTCAAAGCCTGGGCGTTTCCATTCGACCCAACCGATTTCCCCGTTGAACAAGTCTTCTGTTATTTTTTTACCCTCTTTTGCTGCACAAATAGCGATAGCTGCGTCAGGATGTAAGTGGTCAATGTGTTTAAAGGGTAAGAAGCCATGTAAAGGCGTATCAATCGAAGGTGCTTTTGAAGCCAAATCGAAAATACAATGATTGAACAATTCGACCATTTCGTCTTCATAAGCAACACCTCGATAGACGTTTTCAAGGCTGCGTAAACGGTCAAGATACAAGGCAGCACAACCCGATTTTGTCAAAGTACCAATGTCGCCGCCAGAGCCTTTTATCCACATAATATCGGTAGCCTTTCCTGTCAAAGGGTCTTTATCGGTGATTTTGACGGAAGTATTGCCGCCGCCATAGTTGGTTAAGCGCAAATCTGCACCCAAAAGGTTTGAGCGATAGATGAACAAAGCGACTTCATCGCCTGCCAATTCTGCGGCTTTTGCTTCGTCCCAAAGATAACTAACGTGATTAAATTGAGCTGTCATGTCGGGTAATGTCATTGTTTTAAAATGATAAATGATGAATGATGAATACCAAAGCGTTGAACTACAATGATTTAGGTTCAATGCTTTTGATTTTTTATTCATCGTTCTATGATTAAACAAAAATAGTAATAATGTTCAAAAAAAATCGCCATCAGCTAAGTTGGCGATAAGACTTATAGAATATTTGAAAAATTAACTCGATTCAGTAATAAAATCTAGCTAAATCAGGTTAGTTTAAATCATTTATGCAAGAAAATACCCCCCTCAGTATCGCATTACTTTTGACAATCTTAATTATCAAAAAGTAAATGTTTAGGGCTTTGTTTTTTTTACTAAAAATACCATGTAAATATAATTTTTCATAAAAAGTTAAAAAATCAAAATTATATTCGCCAATTATTTCACAAAGGAACTAATACTGTGGTAAATTTCATTTATCGGTTTTGTTCATAATTTTACACTTTCTGATATGAATGTTTATAGAAAATACTTCAATGATGAACAGTTAAACGAATTAGCTGAATCGGAGCCAAGCTGGGGTGTAAACGTCATTACGGTCGGTCATTATGTGCATGAACCGCATAAAAAATACCCCGACCCCAAGCACCCTGCCTCGCATTATTTCAATTGGGAGCGTGGACGGCGGCTCAAAGAGTTCCAAATGGTTTATATTTCAAATGGGAAAGGTGTTTTTGAGATGGAAAATGTTGAGCCAATTGTTGTTGAAGGCGGCACACTTTTTCTGCTTTTTCCAGATGTGTGGCATCGTTACAAACCTTTGGACAATACGGGTTGGGAAGAGTTTTGGGTCGGTTTTGACGGTCATTATGCTCAATATTTGATGCGACAGGACTGTTTTGATGCCCAAAATCCTGTTTTGAATATGGGTTTCAATACCGAATTTCTGAACATATTTATACGTCTCATTGATACGGTCAAATATGAAGGCATTGCTTACACGCAGATTTCTTCGTGTCTGGTCATTCAGTTGCTTGGTTTAGTGTATGCCTCGGCGTTATTGACTGAAAAATCACGCACTCGCCAAGAGCAAATCATCAGAGCGGTGCGCTACAAAATACATCAAAATTGGTCAGATAATATTGATTTGGAAAAATTGGCTTCGGAACAAAACGTCAGTTATGTGTGGTTTCGCAAGGCTTTTAAAGATGTCATGGGCATTTCCCCCGGTCAGTATCATTTGAATTTAAAAATCGAAAAAGCAGCACAAATGCTTAAAGAAACAACGCTTTTAGTTGCAGAAGTTGCCAATCAAGCGGGTTTTGAGTCCGAATTTTACTTTTCACGCATTTTTAAAAAGAAAATGAATGTGAAGCCTTCGGATTATCGGAAGGGATAGAAAAATAAACACCCAAAGAAAAGGCTACCCCACTGGGGCAGCCCTTTCCATAAATACAACCAAAAAAATTATTATGTATAAATCAAAACGTCTTTTTTAGTTAGTCTCGTGATCGCTCATACGACCAATCGCATAATATTTTAAGCAACCATAATAGGTTGATTTTCAAAAGCATAAGCAATCAAATCGTAAGTCGTCAGTATCCCAACGAGCTTGCCGTCCGCGACAACTGGCAAGGCATGAAACTTGTTGCGATGGAACAATGCAGCCGCATGACTGATGGGATCATTAGGCGAAATAACAACAGAATTGGGCGACATTACTTCTTCTGCAAGTAGCGATTTGAACAGCCTGTTGTTAATCTCTAAATTACTTTTTGAATGAAAAAGGTCAACACAATGCGAAACGCGATATAAATCAATCCGACTGATAATGCCCTTCAAAGACTCATTTTCGACGACTGGAATATGGTGAAACGAATGCGCATCAAAGAGCTCTTTAACTTTATCAAGCGTCATATTCGGCGTCGCAACGACGAGGGTTTTAGTCATTATTTTGGAAACAGGCGTGGTGATATTCATATTCAATGGTTTAGGTAATGATGAATTATAAATGATGAATTTTTTAAGTATTGATTTACAATACTTTATGATTCAAAATGATGGTTTAATTTCATTCATTTTACATACACAAAGTTAAAGCCTTTAATTTTTACAAAAAATGATACCCCTCAGTATCTGCGATGACCTACATCAGTTATGTTCGAAAAGCCAACCAAAGGGTTTGAAGGCTGGCTCTGGTTGCAGTTTGAATTGGTCAATACCGTATTGTCGGATATAGTCAACCGCCTCTTCGATGTTGTCGGTCATGAGGTAAAGCGACATATCGGCTTTCGCTATTGTGCCGCCTGCAACCATGCGATTGATGTGTGCCACAAGGTCTTGATAGAAATCTTTATCGAAAATAACGATTGGAAATTCACTCAACTTCTTAGTCTGAATGAGCGTGATGGCTTCAAAAAATTCATCAAGTGTACCAAAGCCCCCTGGCATGACCACAAAAGCATAGGAATATTTGATTAACAAGGTTTTACGTACAAAAAAATAACGGATATCAACCCATTTATCAAGGTAAGGATTGGGTTTTTGCTCATGCGGAAGGATGATATTACAACCGACTGAACGCCCGCCAACATCTTTTGCACCCCGATTAGCCGCTTCCATAATGCCCGGTCCACCGCCCGTCATGATTGTAAAACCGAGCTTGGCGATCTCACCAGCGAGTTCTTGCGTTTTTTTATAAAAAGGATGATTTTCACCGAACCGAGCCGAGCCAAAAATGGTAACACATGGACCCACAAAATGCAAGGCGCGGAATCCTCGAATGAAATCGAATAGCACCCACAAGGTCATTTTAAATTCCTCCCACCGCGATTGCGGTCCTTTGAGGAAGCGAATTTCTTCTTTTCTCATCGTTGTCGTTTTTGATATAAAACAATCAATCAACGCATGGCATCGTCATTTGTCCGCTCATTATAAATCATTTCAACCACCGTGTTTGCAGACTCTTTGCCCTTGCTTTCTTGTTCGCCCAACGTCCACTTGTCCGTCCGTGTGGTTTCGAGCCATGTTCCCATAGACTTTCTAAAAACTTGAACAAACAAGCCATATCTAACGGATAAAAATTGCTCAAATTCACCTGTTATCGTATCGTTTGTCAAGGAAATAACACCTTCTTTAAGCATACCGATTTCTTTCAGCGTTTGGCTTCGGTCAAAAATTAAGAACTTCGACCACGAGGCGGCTTTGTTCTCGTGTGGTCGTGTGAAAAATTCGATTTTTAAGTGCGGAAATAACTCTGAAAAGGCTTCCTGAATGTCCGCAATCGTTTTTGAATTTGTGAGTAGCAGTTTCATTATGAATGATAAATGGTGAAAAAATTTGGTTTTATTTAGTTTGTAGAAAATGAGATTTACGAAATTTCTAAAATTTCGTAAATCTCTGATAATGAACATCTTATCAATCATCAAAGTGCAAAATCAACATCGGTTTATCCGTTGAAATGGCGATATTTTGAGTGACGCTGTAGTGCATTAGGTTTTGCCAGAAATTGCGTTTTTTGTTGACAAAAGCCAAAAGGTCAATCTTGTGATGCATGGCGTATTTTTGCAATTGGTCAACAACATCACCTCTGTAAATAGTGTGCATTTCGAAGGCAACACGCGGATCAGCCGCTTCGAATAACTCATCCCAAATTGTTTCCATGAGTTTGTCATTGTCC
>JAYTMI010000781.1:0-4083 GCA_043728625.1 Saprospiraceae bacterium
GATGTGGTCAGCAATACGGCTCAATTCCATGATGATAACACGTAGATATTCCGCCCGTTTCGGAATCTCAACACCAATCAATTTCTCAACCGTCATGTGCCAACCCATATTATTAATAGGTGACGAACAGTAGTTCATCCTATCAGTCAATGTTGTGATTTGATTGTAGGGACGACGTTCCGCAATTTTCTCAAATGCCCGATGAATATAACCGACTGTGGATTCTGAATCCACAATGATTTCACCGTCCATTTTCAGAACGTTCTGAAAAATACCATGCGTTGCAGGGTGTGTTGGACCCAAATTGAGTATTTGATACTCTTTCTCTTCAAAATTTCCGCCGTTTGGCTGAACGTTTATGAGTTCGTTCATACTATTATAAGGCTTTTATATTCAATGTTTTATAAAAACAGGCCCCTCAGTAAAATTCCGTTTTCACTTCGGACCATCCTTCAAAATCTTTTTCAATGTCTTGACCCTGTCAGCAGTCATTTGTTCCAAAAAAGAATTGCGTTCCAAGCTGTACATTGTTCCGTAATGTGTATTACCTTGCATGAAATAGGGCATATATCGCTTAAATTCGGCATCTCGGAAGTCAATCCAGCGATGTTGTGCATCTTTCATATACACGATAAATAAGCTGTCTTTAGCATATTTTTTCATAATTTGCTGATACACAACATTGAGTTCTTTGTCAACTTTGGCATAATCAACCGCCGCCTGCTTATTCATTTGCATTTGTGTTTGACTGAAAACAGCTATTGGCACTAAGAACAAGGCTAAAAAAAGTAATTTTTTCATTGACTATCTGGTTTTTAAAAAGGTGAATGATCGTAATAGAAACAAGATTTACTAAATTTTAAAGATTTGGTAAATCTACGAAAAACAAAATATCAACGTCCAAAAAACGAATTATCTTTATCCTCTCGCGCAGCATCTTCCAATTGATACTGCTTACGCATCGGGTGATAATTCATTTCGTCCATATTCAAAATGCGCTTTAAATTCGGATGTCCTTCGAAAATAACACCGTAGAAATCAAACTCTTGACGTTCCATCCAATTGGCTGTTGCAAAGACCGTTGTGACCGTTCTTACTGAGGGGTCTTCAATCGGCAAAAAAGTTTTAATTCGAATACGTGTATTATTCGGTAAGTTATGCAATTGATACATAACGCTCAATTCCGAGCCTTTTTCTTCAGGATGATGCGATGCGGCAAGCGTTGTTAGAAACTGAAAAGATAAATCTGTTTCATTATAAAGGTATTCGATAACATCTGCAAGAATGTCTCTTTTGACCACAAAAACAGGGAAATCGTAGTCAATTGTTGAAGAAACCAAGCCATCTCCAAAGCGTTGTTGCAGCTTTTCCTCAACTTTTCCTTTGAGTTCTTCGATAGCTGGTGTTAGGTATTTCAAATGAGGGTCTTTTATATTGGCTTGCATATTATTGAATTGTTAAATTGTTGTATGGTTAAATTGTTTGATTGCTGTGTGTTTGAATGTTAAAAGTAATACAACAATCAAACAATACAACAATTTATTCGATGCCATAATTAGACAACATTGCCTTGTATTCTTCTGAATCTCGGCGGCGAAGGCTTTCACCTCCCGCTAAGTCTTGAATTTTCATAATACCTTCCAACAATTGTTCAGGGCGTGGTGGACAACCTGGCACATACACATCAACAGGAATGATGCGGTCAATGCCTTGTAAAACTGAATAAGTATCGAAAATGCCGCCCGAACTGGCGCAAGCACCCATCGAAATCACCCATTTGGGTTCAGCCATTTGCTCATAGACTTGACGTAAAACGGGACCTAATTTCTTAGAAATCGTTCCAGCGACAATCAATAAATCGGCTTGACGAGGTGAAAAACTCAAACGTTCCATACCAAAGCGCGCCAAATCGTAGGTCGCTGCCATCGTTGCCATAAATTCAATGCCGCAGCATGATGTCGCGAAAGGAAGCGGCCACAATGAGTTTTTTCGTGCTAAACCAACGGCTGCATCGAGGCTTGTTGCCATAAATGCCTGACCTTGATAGCTCGGTGGCATATTTTCAGGACGAATATCAATAGCTGTAGTTGCCATTTTCTTAGATTTTATGATTGAAGATGTTAAGATTACGGATGTTAAGTTTTGCATGTCTCAATATCTAATATCTTAAAATCTTAATGTCTTTAAAAATTTATTTATCCCAGTCCAATGCGCCTTTTTTCACAATATAAAAAAAGCCGACAAGAAAGATAGCGAGGAATGTAAACATCTCCATTAAACCAAACAGTCCGAGTTTCTTAAAGTTCACCGCCCAAGGGTACATAAATATGACCTCGACATCGAATAATACGAATAAAACGGCGACGAGAAAGTATTTGATGGAAAACGGTGTCCGCGCATTGCCTTGCGACTCAATACCGCATTCAAATGCCTCTGATTTGACTTTAGATTTCTTGTGAGGACCTAATATATGTGTCGCTACCATCGTCGTGACAATAAAGCCAACGGAAACGAGCATCATTATTAAAACGGGTAAATAGGTCGTTATACCTTGTTCTTGCATGATTTGATTGATTTTATATATCTGGGACAAATGTAAAACTTCGTTGCCTTTTAGTGAAATCTTAAAGGTGTAAATCTTTGTTTTATTACATCTAAATTTCTCGATGTGTCTTTTTGGACGTAAAATACTGAGGGGGGGCTTCACAATACTTGCGTAACATATTGATTTCTAAGCTATTGAATCTGTGCGTATGATTATGTAAATCCGTTCTAAATAGTAAATACTTAGGTCAGACACGAATTACACTAATTACACGAATCATCTTTACTGCGGGGTACAAAAAACGAAAGGCTGACCTCTCTCGAAGTCAGCCGAATAAAATTTATAGTAAAGTGAACACGATTATTTTTTTCGCTGAAACCCAACACTCTCCAAACGTGGTCCATTATACAGCAACTCTGCTGGAATATCGAGCGGCTCAACAAGGGCATTCAAAACATTGCCTTCATTGTCCATGATAATTATTTCAACACGGCGATTGAAGCGCCGACCTTTTGGACAGTCTTTACCCTTGAGTTGGTTTTTAGCAATCGGCATTTCCATGCCATAGCTGTTCGTGTTGATGCGTTTTTGGCTGATGTTACGTGATTCAACATACTGAGCAGCCGTTTCTGTACGCTTTTCAGACAGTTCTTGGTTCACTTCTGGTGCACCAATATTATCCGTATGTCCTTTAAGCTCAACTTGATACTTATCATTTTCGCTCAAAATGGATGTAAGGCGATTCAATTGCACCTTGGCATCTGGCTTCAAATGGCTTTTGCCGAAATCAAACAACAAGTGAGTCAAGTTATTCAACGACTTGATGACATCGGGTACTGAGGGGTCGTCGCCACAAGTCAAAAGGCATTCGCGGCGAACTTTTTCGACATCTATAATATAGACGTAGGGATAACCCAACTCAAAGACCTTTCGGCGCACAGAATCCGCCTCTTCTAAGGTTTTGTAGCCGCCCAAATAGTAATGCCAAATTTCCTTGTTGTCTTGGTTCATGAAGACATCTTTAAGGTTTGAGAAATACATAACAGGACGTTTTTCATTGAAGGCAGTGATGTGAACCAAAAAATTGTTTGTGGAAGTTGCTTGTTCCTGCGCAAATATGCAGGTAGATAGCAGAAGCAATACAATGCTCGTTGTGGTTGTGATAGTTTTGTTCATAATAAATGTAGTTCGTTCTCTGTAAGTAATGGATATTTTAAGGTTGTAAAAATATGTTACGACATTCAATTATCATAATGCAAAGCCATTTTTTTTTATACTTATTATTTTATCTCTATACACAAGCCAAACTGTATGCCGCAAAATTAAACGTAGAAACGACATACTCGACCCAGCCCCGATGGGGAGTTGACAGATACTTATAACTTTGGGGAATATCCAAAAGACTATTTCGATATCATTATCATAGCCTTGCTTCCAGAAATACAAGAAATAACAATGCTCGTTACATCAGCAACATTATTGATGATGAAGACTACAAATTGGAACGCAATAAAATTTCGGGAGGCATTGTTTACATG
>JAYTMI010000782.1:0-5305 GCA_043728625.1 Saprospiraceae bacterium
CTTTGTGGGTAGAGTTGTTGAATCAAATCCACAATTTGCTCACAGAACTGTTGCCGATAAGCGGGTTCTTCAATTTTTTGAGCATGACGGACAAGTTGTTGCACATTACGACCGTACTCAGGCATAATGAGGAATTCTTGTTGCGTATTGTATGCCATATCTGGTATGGCTTTTTTATCTTTTTTCACTTTATGATATGAGTTGTATGGTTAAGTGGTTATAAGGTTAACGTTTAAATTCTGATTTTGTTTGTATAGTTTTGTTACACTTGAAATGGTGTAAACGACGAAAATACTGAGGGGGGTATTTGAATGTCGAGAAATAGGAAATCTTTAAAATTTCCTATTTCTCTTGATTTATTACTCAACAGTTACGGATTTTGCCAAATTACGCGGTTGGTCAACATTGCATCCCCGCAAGACTGCTATATGATATGACAATAATTGCAAGGGAATAACCGATAAGAGCGGTGTCAATGGTTCAGCCGTATCAGGTATTTCGAGGGTATAATCTGCCAATTCTTTGATAACAGTATCCCCCTCAGTAACAATGGCAATGACTATGCCTTTTCGTGCTTTGACTTCTTGAATATTGGAAACAATCTTTTCGTAAGCACTTTGATTGGTACAAACGATAACGACGGGCATATTTTCATCAATCAACGCAATCGGTCCATGCTTCATTTCTGCTGCTGGATAACCTTCTGCATGAATATACGAAATTTCTTTCAATTTCAAAGCCCCTTCCAAAGCAACGGGGAAGTTGTAGCCACGCCCAAGATACAAAGCATTCTCTGAATCTTTAATTTCGTTGGCAATATATTCAACAGCTTTATTGATTTTTAGAACCTCCGTGACTTTTGCCGGAATTTGCTCCAACTCTGTTATCAAACGTAAAAACTCTGATTTACTGATTTTACCACGTTTATAACCGATTTCCAAAGCCATTAATGTCAATAAAGTCACTTGACCTGTAAACGCCTTTGTAGAAGCCACACCAATTTCAGGACCAGCGTGGATGTAAGAACCGCCATCGGTCATACGTGCAATGCTCGACCCTACGGAGTTGACAATACCATAAATCAAAGCACCGCGTTCTTTTGCCATTTGTATGGCAGCCAATGTATCTGCCGTCTCCCCTGATTGTGAAATGGCAATAACAACATCTTTTTCAGTGATAACAGGGTTTCTGTAACGAAACTCCGAAGCGTATTCGACTTCAACAGGCAATCGTGCCAATTCTTCAAACAAATATTCTCCGACCAAACCTGCGTGCCAAGACGTACCACAAGCGACAATAATAAGCCTATCGGCATTCAAAATGCGGTTCAAATGGTCTTCCATACCACCCAAACGCGCCCAACCTTGTATTGAGTTCACACGTCCACGCATCGCATCGGCAATGGTTTGCGGTTGCTCATGGATTTCTTTGAGCATAAAATAATCATAGCCACCTTTTTCTAAGGCTTCAATGGTCAAATCCAATTTTTGGATAAAAGGAGCTTGCACTTGATTGTTTATCGTTTTGATTTCAAACGACCCGTCACGGCGTGCCGTAACGATTTCACCATCGTTTAAGTAAACCACACGTTTGGTATGCTCAACAATCGGTGTCGCATCAGAAGCCAATAAAAATTCGCCATTACCAATACCCAAAACCAAAGGGCTTTGTTTACGGGCAGCAACGATTTTAGTCGGGTCTTCTTTGTCCATAACTACAATAGCATACGCACCATGTACTTTTGAAAGGGCAATCCGTACGGCTTCTTCAAGCGGTAAGTTCTCGCGTTCTTGCAACTCTTCGATGAGATGTACTAAAACTTCTGTATCTGTTTCAGAAATGAATTCGTGTCCAAGCCTTATTAAAGCCGCTTTTAAAGTCGCATAATTTTCAATAATACCATTATGCACCAAAACAAGACGACCATTACCCGATAAATGTGGGTGTGCATTGATGTCATCGGGCTGACCATGCGTAGCCCAACGTGTATGACCGATGCCGATGGTAGCGGCAACATCTTTATCGTGAGCATAAGCCAAAAGCTCACTCACTTTTCCTTTTTTCTTATAGACATTAAGGCTGCCGTTCAAAAGAGCAACGCCCGCACTGTCATAACCACGATATTCTAATCGTTGCAAGCCTTTGATGAGAATCGGGTAGGCCTGTTTTGACCCGATATAAGCGACAATTCCGCACATATTTTAATTGGTTTTGGATACGGTAAGAAGTTGATAGATTATAATGGATAGATATTCTTATTAACTAAGATATCATAAAAAAGTTACAAAATACTGAGGGGGTATTGGTCGCTGGTTATTGGTGAATTGGTCGTGACGAATAACAAATAACCAATTCCCCAATAACGAGTAACCAATAACCAAACTATGGTTTCGTATAATACAAATTCAGTTTTGCAGGGTATTTTGAATGTTTTGTGCCATAAAGCACCACACGGCGTGTTGTGCTTTGTTTGTTTGGAATCGTTCCACGTCTATTGTCAGGTAACAAATAGAGAACCGTACCTGATCTGCCATAAAGCATATCTTGCAAATGCTGCGAAATATTGCATTTGTAACGACGTATATTACCCGCTTCTGTAACAATTGTTCCACCATATTCAGCTAACACAGAACTACTATTGCGCAGTAAATCATTAACAGGCGAACCCGTTGCGGTCGTCAGAATGAAACGCTCAATAGGTAAATATTTATCAGTAGAATCTTCTAAAACAGTAAACTCCAATTCTGCCCGATTCACCGCCGCTGTGCCTAATTGTTTTTTCAAGTTAGGAAATTCAAACTTGACGTTTGCCCCTGCCATGCCTTGAACAAACATGAGCGAGTCGCCCAAAGCTATTTTTTTACCATTAAAAAACTTATTAATGCTACCCACAGTATAATTATGATTGAAATAAGGATATGATGTGGTCGTAAAGCGGAAAAGATGGTTCAATTTAACAGTATCACCCAACTTATGATAATACAAATAAATACCAGACGAATCATCCGCTATATTGAAACTCAATAGCGCATTTGTTGTCTGCTCTGCACGAAATTCAAAACCTCTGAAATACTTGCGAATATCACCGCCAAAAGCATTATGAACGCTGTGAACAGCGGTATCAAGCAACGCCTTACCAAATGTACTATCTAATTTGAAAGTAATATGTGGTCGTTGAAAAGTTGAATCATTCACACGCACCTTTGTGGTTGGCTTAGGTATAAAACTAAGCGAACCGAGTGGGGTGGTCTCTGATTTATATTTTTTATTGGTAAAAAAACTCAAATTATCACCTGTCAATGATTCTGAAGCCGCCAGACGATAAAAGCCTATTTTTTGCTGCTGCGTAGTATCACCATAAACATCCGCACCATTATAAGCCATGACAACTTTCACATCATCCAAAACATAAGTCACAGCACCATCTAAGGCTAAGGTAGCAGTACCATAAGAGAAATTAGCGAAAATGCGGGCATCCGTCACCCCAAAAACAGGGTCATACATTTTGCCCAAAGGCAACAAACTAAACGACGTAGGATTTACCGATCCTAAATTGAGTGCCACAACAGAATCTGGATTTTCTGTTTCTGCGGTAATGGATATAAGGTTATCCGAGAACTTTAAATCAAGTTTACTGCCATCAAAAAGGTCGGCACCCAATTGGCTCGATTTATTGCAAGCCCCAACGATTAACAGTCCAATAAGACAAACGCTGGCAATGAAGATGTTTTTCATATTTTTTTTGCTGAAATTTTTTTTGTCTGACTTATAACGTCAGCATACTGAGGGGGGCTGTCTGTTCTGTGTAATTTTTTTGTAATAGAAGTTTTTAGATTGGAAACAGACAATTGATTTATAAGATAAATGATGAATTTGCAAAACGTTGGTTTTCAATAGTTTTGCAAATTCATCATTCATCATTTATAATTCATCATTACTTTAGCCTACTTCTTCTGCCACTTCCAATGAGTTATAAAACTCAAAAATCGGCGGAAGACCTGTCTCAGCATTCATATAATCAAGAACGGGTTTCTCTGAAAGCAAGAGTTGGGCTTCAACGGCTTCATTCATCGTCTCACTTCCACGGATTACGGCATCCGAATAAATAATGGCTCCTTTGTGCAAATCAGCTAAGTCGCCTGTTCGGTAATCCAACATATCCTCTTCTTCAAGATTGTTAATCGAAGCTTTTGGACCAAATTCATCAAATGTGAACTCTTGTTGCAAGGTATCGTAAAGCGAATAAATGATTTTTGACGATTGAAAAATAGGGTCGTTTTTATAAGCCGTACGGATATAAAGCGGTATCAAACTCGTCATCCAACCATGACAGTGAATAATGTCGGGCGCCCAACCGAATTTACGAACCGTTTCGATAGCCCCTTTGCAAAAGAAAACGGCACGGTCAATATTGTCGTCAAAGGATTGACCTTCGGAGTCTTCAAAAACAGATTTACGCTTAAAAAACTCGTCGTTGTCAAGGAAATAGACCTGAATACGGCTATTTGGCAACGAAGCCACCTTAATAATGAGTGGATAATCATCGTCATTGACGATAATATTCATACCTGAAAGTCTAACAACTTCATGTAATCTATGACGACGCTCGTTGATAGTGCCAAAACGGGGCATTAATATACGAATTTCGCATTTATTGTCATTCAAAAAAAGTGGTAGGCGGTAGGCTAGTTCTGCAATTTCGGAAAGTCCTGTATAAGGTTCCATTTCCTGAGAGATAAGAAGAATTTTCTTTTTTACTGGTATCATCGAGCCGATATGGTTTTGATAAAATAATGTAGAATAGACGTTCTGACGATTTTTCTTTGGGTTAATTTTAGTTGTTTACCCTTAAAAACGCTATTTTATTGAACGTATGATTACTATAAAATCTTTTTTTTAAAAATTTTGCTGCAAAGTTACAATTTATTTCCCGATTTATAGCCAAATTTTTAAACTGCAACTTTGTTTTCCTTTTTAAAAAGTATTAGAATCAAGGAATTGCAAAAAACAAATATCTTTGCCCTTGATAAATGAAAGCCAAATTGAACAGGTGCTTGACCTAAATGATAGGTGTTTCCTGAATCTCCTTTCAAAAGTGCATACAGGACATCAACGCATTTAGTTAATGAAATAGCGAAAATATTTCACCATTCGTATTTCATTATTTATCATTCATATTTCATTATTCATATTTTTCTCAATATCTAAACAATGCTACTTTTCAAACGCGTTTCAGATTTACAAAAACATCTTAATTTATTAAAAAACAAAGGATTACACATAGGTTTTGTGCCGACAATGGGCG
>JAYTMI010000783.1:0-3112 GCA_043728625.1 Saprospiraceae bacterium
GAAACGATGTCATCAGGGTCTTCTAAAGCTTCTAAACGATTGTTTTTTTCAATTTCTTCTTTCTCAAGAGGCTGGGAAGAAGGTTGAGATTTCTTTGCATTACAACAAATACCATTCTCTTTTGTGCATTTATTCAAGCCATTAGGCTTTCTAGGTATATCTTTTTTATCATTTGAAACAGGTATATTCAGGGTAGGATGGATGATTTCAGATTTTACATTAATCGGTGTTAGTGCCTTGTTCGATTTTTCTACATTTTTTTTAAAAACAAAAAAACAAACAATGATTACAGATACTAAACCTAAAATGCTAAAGAAGTTTTTTTTCATGTCATACAGGTTGAAAATAAAATAGGATGATTTGATAATGAAGTATTGTTTTATAGTAAACACAAGTAATAAACGGTCAAAGTTACAAACCCATTTTCTTTTTTTCGATATACTCGACGTATATTGGTTTTATATTAACAAATGTCCCCCACTCAAGAATTTATTTAAACTCAAAAGGTCAGAAACAAAATAAATCGAATAAGTCTTTAACTTTGCCCATATATTATTTTTTGATAAAAATCAATCCAAACATGCTCGAAACGCGACAGTTACAATTTAGCTACGACAAAAAAGACACGCTACAATTTCCCGATATTACTTGTGCACGAGGCGAACAGTGGCTTTTACTTGGTCAATCTGGTAGTGGTAAAACGACCCTTCTTCATTTGCTTGGTGGCTTATTGTCGCCTCAAAAAGGTCAAATCAAAATCAATAACACAGACATCTCTATACTGAGGGGGGGCGCACTCGACCATTTTCGAGGGCAAAATGTCGGTATTATTTTTCAAACAGCGCATTTTGTACGGGCTTTAACTGTCGAACAAAACCTTCTTTTAGCACAACAACTTGCTGGCAACAAACAAGATAAAGTATTGGTTCATAGTTTTTTACAAAAACTGAATTTAAGCCATAAACTAAAATCAAGACCTGATGAATTGAGTGTTGGCGAAGCCCAAAGAGCAAATATCGCCCGCGCCCTCATCAATAATCCCTCTGTTATTCTGGCTGATGAACCGACATCTGCACTCGATGACCACAATGCGGAGGAAGTCATTCAACTTTTAGAATCACAAGCCAAAGAAGCCAATGCCACGCTCCTCATCGTCACACATGATGGACGTTTAAAAAACTATTTTCAAAACCAGTTGGTTATTTGTTGATTGGGGATTGGTTTACGAATAACCAATCCCCAATCAACCAATAACCAATCAACTAATAACCAGTAACCAATAACTATGAATATACTTTCTCTTGCTTGGAAAAACCTAACGAACCGACCCCTCAGTATGTTGTTGACTTTGGTGCTGTTTGCGCTCGGTGTCGGCTTAACATCGCTTTTGCTGTTGTTGAATAAACAATTGACCGATAAATTTGAGAAAAACCTTGCGGGTGTGGACATTGTTGTAGGCGCAAAAGGCAGCCCTTTGCAACTCATTCTGGCAAATATGTACCATATTGATGCGCCAACGGGTAATATTTCCTTACAATCTGCAAAGCCGTTTTTGAATCCTCGACATCCTTTGATAAAAAAATCAGTGCCTTTGTCTTTGGGCGATTCCTACAAAACGTATCGCATTGTCGGCACATTACACGACTTTTTAGGGCTTTACAATGCTGAAATAGCCGAAGGTACATTGTGGAACGCACCGCTTGAAGTCACCATTGGTGCAACCGTTGCGGAACGCACAAGTCTGAAACTCGGGGCAAAATTCAACAGCAATCACGGTCTCGACGAAGGTGGCGGCGAACATGAAGAGGCAGCGTTCAAAGTCGTTGGCATTTTGAAACCCACTGGTACAGTGATAGACCAACTCATTTTGACCGCTACACAAAGCATTTGGACTGTCCACGAACATGCGCAAGCCGAACTTGAAGGTGAAAAGACAGAACATCACAGCGAAACACCCCCCTCAGTAAAAATGGATAGTTTGGACGATAGAGCCACCCTCTTACAAGCCGATTCGACGCATCAAATCACGTCTCTTTTGCTTCAATTTAAGATGCGGAATGTTCAAACCCTAAATTTTCAACGCAATTTGAATCAAAATACAGACATGCAAGCCGCAACCCCTGCCCTTGAAATCAACCGCCTTTATGAAATGATGGGTGTCGGTGAAAAGGCATTGCGGGCATTGGCACTCCTTATTATAGTGGTGTCGGGTTTGAGTATTTTTATTGCTTTGTTCAACTCTTTGAAAGAAAGAAAATACGAATTGGCGCTCATGCGCGTCATGGGTGCAGGACGCAGCCGACTGTTTTTACTCATCGTTTGTGAAGGTATCTTATTGAGTATCATGGGTTTCTGCATCGGTATCGTCTTGAGTCATGGTGCCATGCAGGTGTTGGCAAAATACATGAGCGATGCCTACCGTTACTCGTTCAGTGGTTGGATGTGGCTGACAGAAGAGTGGTATTTATTGGTCGGTGCAGCCATTATCGGCTTTTTGGCGGCGGTTATTCCTGCATGGAGTGCCTATCGGCAGGACATTTCGAGGACTTTATCAAAATAGAAGAAGCTGTCTCAAAAGGGAATGTTCAAATTCAGTAAACAAAATATTATTTCGGTATTGACCCAACCTTAGATTTAAAATTTCACCGTAAGTTTATGTCGTACATCAAAATTCGTAAGATATTTTTGGAAGGTCTCACTTTTTATCATGATTGATAGGCTTGGGTTATTTGTTCCATTCGAAAAATGTTAAGGCTGGATGCGCCCCTTTATTTGTTTTTTACACATCACAAAAAAAGCAATAAAACCCGAATCAACAAAACAAAATCAAATAAATATAATAAATTTTTAAAACTAACAAAGGCTTATACGGTTTCATTTTTACTTCGGTACTTTCCGGAAACGCTACCACAGCAACCCACAAAGGCTTATCCGCCTTAAATTTTTGCTACTATTGGAATTTGAAACGCTTATGCGTTTATATTTTTTGTTTCGGTGTTATTTGCCGATACAGAATTTCGAGAAAATATTATCCAACAAGTCCTCAACACCCACTTCTCCTGTAATTTCTCCCAAATGATTGAGCGCACGGCGTATGTCCATCGCCACAAAA
>JAYTMI010000784.1:0-1702 GCA_043728625.1 Saprospiraceae bacterium
AAGCCCGGGCATTCCTGAAAAGATTGCTTTAATTCACAATGCCCAAAGGCATAAAATTCCTATTATTTCAGAAATCGAATTTGCCAGCCGTTTTACCAAGTCTCGCATCATTGGCATTACGGGTTCAAACGGTAAAACGACGACCACGAGTTTGGTTTATCACATTTTCAAAACGGGTGGTTTGGACGTTGCCGTAGGCGGCAATATTGGCAAAAGTTTTGCGCGGTTGCTTGCCGAAGAGCCTGAACACGATTTTTACGTCCTCGAATTGTCCAGCTTTCAATTGGATGGCATTCATGCATTCAGACCGTATATTTCTATTTTGTTGAATATCACTCCCGACCATCTTGACCGATATGACTACAAAATGGCGAATTATGTCGCTTCCAAATTTCGGATTACGATGAATCAGACCGAAGACGATATATTTATAACCAACAAAGAAGACCTTGAAATCAAGCGTTTTAGGGACACCAACATCGTAAATCCCAACGAATGGGTCATTTCGACGCATTTTGACTCCGATTTACTGAGGGGGCGTTTCGATATGTCAAAAACCAAGTTGCGTGGACCACACAACTATTTCAATGCGTCTTGTGCGATTGCGGCAGCTATCGTTTGTGGTGTAGGTGATGCGAAAATTCAACAGGGTTTGGAGACTTTTGTCAATGCGCCACACCGCTTGGAGTTTGTTGCCAATATAAACGGAACGGATTATATCAATGACTCAAAAGCGACAAATGTGGACTCCGTATATTGGGCTTTGAAGGCGATGAACAAACCGACGGTTCTCATTTTGGGCGGTCAGGACAAAGGGAATGATTATAGTTCTTTAGAAAAAATTGTGGCTCAAAAGGTCAAAGCCATCGTGTGTATGGGTGTTGACAACCATAAATTACTTGAATTTTTTACGCCTATTGTCAAAAATATTGAGGAAGCACACTCGGCTGCTGATGCGGTGAAAGTTGCAGCCAAATATACTGAGGGGGGTGATGCGGTGTTGTTGTCTCCCGCTTGTGCGAGTTTCGATTTGTTTAAAAACTATGAAGACCGTGGTGACCAGTTTAAAAAAGAAGTTTTGAGTTTGGTTTGATACGACATTTGATTTTCTGGCACGAAATATACTACTGTTTAGAACACGAAGTTCGGGGAACTTTCAAAGTTCCCCGAACATAATCGCCTTTTGATAAAATATAATTTGGATAAAAAAAAATGAGCCTTCCTTTTCATACTGCCGTTTTCCTATAAAAACCGTAGTTTTGCGCCCGAAATTTAAAAATTGAAGTCAGAATGCCTTGACTTTCAAATAAAGCCTACCTGTTATGGATTATAAAAACAATATTCTCGAAACGATCGGCAACACACCACTCGTAAAAATCAATAAAATCACTTCGCATTTGCCTTGTTTGGTGTTAGGGAAAGTCGAAACATTCAACCCCGGACACTCCATTAAAGACCGTATGGCGGTCAAAATGCTTGAAGATGCTGAAAAAAACGGGCGTATTACTGAGGGGGGTACCATCATCGAATGTACGTCTGGTAATACAGGTATGGGCTTGGCTTTGGCGGCGGCGGTGAAAGGTTATCGCTGTATTTTTACGACAAGTGATAAACAATCGAAGGAAAAAATTGACCTTTTGAAGGCGCATGGTGCAGAAGTCATCGTTTGTCCGACCAATGTTGAACCCCAAGACCCACGTTC
>JAYTMI010000785.1:0-5809 GCA_043728625.1 Saprospiraceae bacterium
CGCCGACTTCATGTGGTCTTCGATATTGACCTTTACGATTCTTGAATTTGACATATAATCTTAAATTGTTGAATTGTTATATTGTTAAATGGTTCTGAAAAAGTTTAAAAAACAGTGTATTAACCAAAAGTTATTCAACTGTTTAACCATATAACCAAACACCTTGTTTTTAAGGTGCGCAAAATTACACTTTTTGGCTCAAAAAACGAAGGATTGTTGAAAAGTTTTCGGTTTTACTGAGGGGGTGCTTTTTTATAAAAATTTGATTTTCAAGGACTTGTAAAAACGAGGCTAAGATTATTTCTGCATAACATTTTGGATAAAACAAAAAAGGTAAAACTGATATGAAACAGCTTTACCTTTCTTGTCTATGCAGATTTTTTGTACCCCTTACAAAGGAATACATTGGATCAGTATTGCACGTATTTTTGAAATATTTCGACGATTTCAGGTGGAGCGGTCATATCATCGAACTTAAGAGAAACCGTTTTACCGTCTTTTTTCATCGAAACAGAATAACTAAACCCATCGCGCATCATACCGTTTGGCATATTATGTGGCATTTGGTCATCCGCAAGTTCTAAACCTTTCTCTTCAGGTTTTGACTCCTTCACCAAAGGTTCAACGGTCTCCAAACCGCGCGATTTAGATTCTGATTTTACAATTTCCGCCTCTTTCGGCTTTTTTTCACCGACTGATAAGGTTTCTACCTTGGGTTCAATATCTTCTTTCGCTTTATTATCCCTTTGTAAGGATTGTTCTGCGAGAGAATTAAAGGCGTTTTGTTCAGCCTCAGTCAATGCATCAAAATCTAAATTGGCTTTGCTGGTGATGCCAATGAATCCTCCTTCTCTTTTTATTTTAATTTTCATTGTGTAGCTGTTTTTATCGTTTTGAGTTTTGAGTTTTGGGTTTTGAGTTTATTCCAACTCAAAACCCAAAACTCAAAACTCAAAACGCTTATTTAATAATCCCGACTTTCCTAAAGGCTGCATCTAAATTCACTTGCGTTGAAGGCGGCACTTTACCGACAATAACAAGCGGTTTTGCTGCTTTAACCAATGCTTTATATAAGTCTTTGAACTTTGAAGTGGATTTCAACATTTTCAAAGCCTCAAACCATAAGACGGCTGCATTTTGTGTGCCAATACCCATCGCAGTGAGATAAAAAGCGTAATTGGGTATGCCTGAATTGATATGGACGCCATAATTATCTGCAGCCCCTTTAAATATTTTAGTATAATGATCAGGTTGTGCCATCATAACAACTTCGGAGTCATTAGGCGATTTCATGGAGCGAATGGCTTTGCCTTGAAACCGACCAGATAAACACAAATCGCCGATGAGCCAATTCGCAGTCTTTTCATTTTGCTTTAGATAATATTGTTTTATGGCAGAGCCAAACACATCAGCAAAATGCTCATTGAGTGCGCCTGATTGTCCTTTGTATTCCAAATTAGCGGTATATTGTACAACACCATGCGTCAATTCATGAGCGGTTACATCTAAGGCTCGCGCGAAGTTTTTGAAATTTAAACCATCACCATCGCCAAAAATCATTTGCTCACCGTCCCAAAAAGCATTATTGTACTTTGTGAGATAATGCACATTTGACACCAAATCCAAACCACCGCCGTCAATCGAATTCCAACCCAATATTTTTTGAAAATATTCTTTTACGATGTTTCCATTGTCAAAAACAGCATTCACATCGTCATCTAAACTGGGTTCATCTCCGTCTTTTCTCACTAACTTCAATTGAGTGTTCTTTGTATTCTGGCTATCATAGACCAACAGTTCATTGTTACCCACCTGTGGCATGGCACTCGCAAAAGCCATTAAGCCAAGACGACGAGTGCGCAGGGTCTTATCAACGACTTTTTGAGCAGGCTTTTCGACATCATAACCGTCCTTTTCCATCTCTTCGAAAACGACATCAGGTATAAAATGGCAGTGGCAAGGGTATTTGTTCATAAAAACTGAAATTTAATAATGATTTTTAAAAATGAAGATTTCAAGAACAATTATACGGCTAATTAGGAAGTAAATAAAATATTACCTCTAATTTTCAGTCTTAGTGTAAATTTTACCCATCTTTAAAACCGTTTTTTTCGAACATAATCACCGTTCGCCTTAAAAAATTGACGAAAGTTTAAGATTTATTTAACAACAAGTGTTTAGCTTTGCAACGAATATTCGCTTCAATTTTCTCTCACCAGATTCGTAAATTAAAATTTCGAACTACATGAAAAAAGTAAATTTTACTCAAATCAAAAGCATTACTAAGTTAATGCTGTTGGCTTTCACGCTTTTTTGTACTCAATTTAATTTCCTTTCTGCACAAGGCACAACGACAGCCGCCTTGGCAGGAACGATAACGGATGCAAAAGGAGAAGGACTTCCGGGTGCTTCAGTTGTAGCCGTTCATGAACCAACAGGAACGCGATACGCAACAATTACACGGGATGATGGTCAATTCAACATCGTGAATATGCGTGTCGGCGGCCCATACAAAGTGACAACGACTTTTGTTGGGTTCAAGGACAATGCACTGACCAACCTATACTTAACGGTTGGTCAAGAATTCCGCCAATCCTTTAAATTAGAAGAAAACTCATCAATCTTGGAGGAAGTAGAAGTCATTGGTACACGCGGCGGTGTTATCAACTCTGGTCGTTCTGGTCCAGCAACAACTGTTGGGAACAAAGCTATCACGACCTTACCTACTCTGAACCGTTCATTGCAAGATTTTGCTCGCTTAGACCCACGCTCAAATGGTAGCTTGAGCTTTGGTGGACGTAATGCGCTATTCAACAACATTACTGTTGATGGTGCTTACTTCAACAATGCTTTTGGGTTGCAACCGACTATTGGTTCACAAGCCGGTGCACAACCTGTTTCAGTTGATGCAATTGACCAATTCCAAGTCAATATCGCACCTTATGATGTGCGTCAAGGTTTGTCAACGGGTGCAAATGTCAATATCGTTACTAAAACTGGTACGAATGATTTTTCTGGTTCTGTTTATACATTTTACAGAGACACCAATATGTTGAGCAAAACTGTAAATGGCGTAACGGCTGACCGTAGAGCTTTTGCTTTTGACAATACACAGTTTGGTGCACGTTTTGGCGGTCCAATTATTCAAAACAAAGCTTTTTTCTTCTTAGCTTATGAGCAAGAGGCTAGAAATACGCCTGGTAGTAGCGGTTGGGTTGCTAATCGTCCAGGTGAAACACCTGCTCCAGGTGCAGGTTCTAATACTTCAGCAGTATTGGCGAGTGATTTAAATGCTTTGAAATCTTTTCTGATTAAAAAGTTCAATTATGACCCAGGTGCATACGAAAATTACAGTAGAGAAGCACGTAACAAGAAATTTAATGCACGCTTAGACTTCAACTTGTCTGATGTTCATAAATTGAACATCAAATATAATTTATTGAACTCTTATGCGGATATTTCACCTTCTGCATCCGGTGCCTTACCGGGTGGTCGTAACGCATCAGCGACAAACTTACCTTTCCAAGCAAGTTTGTATCGTATTTTCAACAATCTACACTCTGTAATCGGTGAATTGAACTCGGTTTTCAGCAACACGATGTCTAACAACTTTACCATTGGTTACACAGCTATGCGCGATATTCGCGAGACTCCTGTGGGTACAACACCTTTCCCAACTGTTGATATTGGCAACGGTAGCGGTCAATCTATGACTTCCTTTGGTTACGAACCGTTTTCTGCAAATAACAAGTTGAATTCTGACATTTTCCAAGTTTCGAATAACTTTACAATGTATTTGAAAAAGAATGTGTTGACTATTGGAGCAGCGTTTGAAGCCAATTCTTTCTTAAATGGTTTCGCACCTAACTACTACGGTGGCTATCAATTTCCTTCATTGCAGTCATTTTATACAAGTGTTGACAGTAACAAATCAACAGCAGGTCAGTTCCGCCAACAATCATCTAACTTTGCAGAATTCCCATTTGCAAAAATGAAAGGCAATATGTTGAGCCTTTATGTTCAAGATGAATTTAATGTTGGTAAAGGTTTGAAATTAACAGCAGGTATTCGCGGCGATGGCGTTTTCTTCCCCGTTGACAATGCAGGTGGCATTTATACAAACAAATTTGTGCCTAATTTGACATTCCGTGATGGTGTAAAATTGGCGACAGACAGATTCCCTAATTTCACTATGTTGATTTCACCACGTTTGGGCTTCAACTGGAATGTTCAAGATAAAGGTATTACACAAGTTCGCGGTGGTACAGGTTTGTTCTCCGGTCGTATCCCTTATGTATGGTTGTCTAACCAATTGTCAAATAATGGCGTTTTGTTCAACTCTACATCGGTTAACAATCCAACAAACCGTCCTTTCAGTCCTAATGTTAATATATACAGACCAGCAGCTTTCACAAGCATTGATGATGTAAAACCAACATCTTACAACTTGGCAGTCACTGACCAAAACTTTAAATTTCCACAAGTTTGGCGTTCTAACTTAGCCGTTGCACACAATTTCAGTAAAGGCTGGATTGTTGAAGGTGAAGTATTATATACAAAAGACTTGAATGCCATTTATCACCAAAACGTCAATTTGCCAACGGCTCCTTTGAAAGCTATTGGTGCTGACAATCGTCCAATTTTCTACAATGTTGGTACAAATGGTTTCCCGACAACGGCTAATAACAGAATTTATGGCTCAATTGCCTCAACGGCGGGTGGTAATACAGTTGACAAACCAAATATTTCTGACGCTATCTTGATGGCAAATACCAACGAAGGCTATTCTTTCGTAACAACTTTCCAAGTAACGAAACAATTCAAAGATGGTTTATTTGGTGCGGCTTACAACTACACAGATGCACGTTCAGTCAACGACGGTGGTTCTATAGCTCAATCAATCTGGCGTGACCGTTCAATCTCTGGTGACCCGAATGCAACAGCTGTTTCTTATGCTAACTTTATGTTGAAAAACCGCGTTATTGCTTATGGTTCATATAAATTATCTTATTTAAAAAACCGTTTAGCTACAACATTGGGTTTCAGTTTCGCCCATGCTTCTGGTGGTCGTTTCTCGTACTCTTATTCTGGTGACTTAAACGGTGACGGTCAAAATGCAAACGACTTGTTGTTTGTTCCTACTACATCAGCTGACATCCTTTTGACGGATATTACTCGCTCAAATGGTACTAAATTTACAGCTTCTGAACAATGGACTGCCTTAGACGCTTATATCAGCCAAGACAAGTATTTGAGCAAAAGACGCGGTCAATATGCGGAACGCAACGGTGGTCTCTTACCTGCTGTTGGAACTATGGATTTAAAAATCGTACAAGATTTGAACTTCAATGTGGGAGGAAAAGTCAATACAATCCAATTAACTTTTGATGTATTCAACTTTACCAATATGCTTAACTCAAAATGGGGTGTTGACAACTTCGTAACAAGAACAGCGTTGTTGACATTTGGTGGTTATGATAACACTGGCACAACCGCAACAGGTAAGCCGAAATTTACTTTCCCGGAGTTTAGCTTAAACAATCCATTGAAAGAGACTTTCCAAAAGTCTAATGGTTTAGGCTCACGTTGGTCAGGTCAAATTGGTTTGCGCTATATCTTCAACTAATTCATAATCAATTAGTTATTTAAACAACAAGCCGCGTCAAGATGATACTTGATGCGGTTTGTTGTTTTATACCCCGCAGTATTAAGTAAGCTACTACAACTTCGCCAAACTCTCCTCCAATATCGCAATCCGTGCCAAAGCATCTGCTTGTTTCTTCTGTTCAACTGCGACAACTTCAGGCTT
>JAYTMI010000786.1:0-2230 GCA_043728625.1 Saprospiraceae bacterium
AACAATCTTGGGAGCCGGGTTTGTCAAATTATAAGGAAATGAGGAAAAAGTATTTGCTTTACAAATAAGTCGAAAAGTTAAAGTAAACAACTCTAATAAAAAGGAAAATACTGATTCAAAGAATTCCTTCGGAAGGGGGTTAAATGATTGATTTTCAACAAATAACAACGTTGCGAAGGTTCCGAACCTTCGCAACGTTTTCCCGATTATTTCAACTCAACTACTTACCTACTCTACCGCGTCCGCTTAGTCTTATTGTTTTTATAATCCTGAAAAATAAACTCTCCCAAACCTTGAAGACTACTGTAAAACGCTTTACCGTTATTGGCTTTTGTAAATTCATCAACAAAATTCTGCAAATAAGGGTCTCTTGCAATCATAAAAGTCGTGATAGGCACATTCAACTTGCGGCATTGTGCAGCGAGGGCAAGTGTTCGAGCAATGATTTTTCTATCCAAGCCCCAAGAGTTTTTATAGTATTGTTTTCCTTTTTTGATACACGTGGGTTTACCATCCGTAATCATAAAGATTTGTTTGTTCGGATTACGGCGGCGTTTCAATAAGTCCATAGCCAACTCTAAACCCGCAACAGTGTTTGTATGATAAGGACCGACTTCCAAATAAGGTAAATCCTTCACTTCTACTTGCCAAGCATCGTCTCCAAACACAACAATATCCAAAGTATCTTTAGGATAACGTGTTTGAATCAACTCTGCCAAAGCCATTGCCACACGTTTTGCGGGTGTAATGCGGTCTTCACCATAAAGAATCATAGAATGTGAAATATCAATCATCATCACCGTTGACATTTGGCTTTGATTGAAGGTCTCATAGACTTCAAGGTCGTCGTGTGCCAACTTAAAATCATCTAAACCATGATTGATTTGCGCATTGCGAATGGTATTGGTCATGGCTAAATTCTCCAAAGGGTCGCCAAATTCGTAAGGTTTGACATCGCTGGTGAATTCATCGCCACGTCCACCAAAGTCAGTAGAGTGATTGCCGCGCTTTGCCTTTTTCATATTGCCAAAAATATCTTCCAATGCTTTTTGACGCAAACCCATTTCCATTTTCGCCGTTAAGCGAAACCCACCCCCCTCAGTATTTTCAGGCTTTAGAAAGCCTTTATCTATCAAATCCTGTACAAAATCACCGATTCCGTAGTCAGGAGTCGTCAAATTATACTCTTTGTCCAGCTGTGTCAACCAAGCCAAAGCCTCTTGCACATCACCAGAAGTAAACATCAAAAGCTCTTGTAAGATTTTGAATAATCGCTCGAAAGGGGTTCCCTCTTCGGGCAATGGTATGTATTCTGAAAAGCGAAATCCTTTGTTTGACATAGTGTATTGGTTGAATGGTTATTGGTTGAATGATTATTGGTTGAATGGTTATTGGTTGAATGGTTATTGGCTTGAACCAATAACTAATCCCTAATAACCAATAACCAATTTACAATTTATTTAATTCGCGTTGAATATTTTCCTTTGCTTTGGCTTCCATTGCGTTTTGAAAAACATAAGTATGATAAATATGCAGCCGTTCAAGCAAAGCACTCAAAACTTTACGCCGCCCACGTTTATAGAGAAATGAAGGAGTAAGGCTGAATTCCTCTCGTATTTGTCTAGCATAAACATCATAAATAGCCTCATCAGAACCGAGAATAGACATGTCGAAGTCAAGGAAAAAATTTAAATCCGTATCATTATCGGATTCATGTGTCTTAGTCGCTTGTATGAACCGAACTACTTTTTCGATGGTTTCAACTGGCATTGTTGTTTCTTTCAAGACTTCTTTAGCCCAAAAAGCACTTTTTTCTTCGTTGTCATCTCGCCATGTGCTGTATATGGCATCGTGAAACCAAATAGCAAAAAAGACTGCATCTTCATTTTGGATACTAGACTTATGTTCTTCAAAGAGACGCAGTAATTTTATGATATGTGTTAATCCATGGTATTGGCGATTATCAGAAGAGTAAAAACGAATTAACTCATCAAATGTGTTATTGATGAAAGCTGTATTATCCGTGTATTTTGACAGTTTTTTGTAGAAGATAATCCTTAAATAATCCTTTTTCATAATTAAAAAAGAGAAGTTGACAGTGGTATCGTTTATGTAAAAGTAGTAGAACAGCAATAAATTCGTATGAAAATCAAAATTCAACACGAAATTACACTCTTTCAAACAAAACATAGCAATAACATCACGAAAACTTTTTTTTGCATATCATTAC
>JAYTMI010000787.1:0-2112 GCA_043728625.1 Saprospiraceae bacterium
GGTCGAAAATATAGTACCCGCATTGTTCTTTTTACACCAAAGTTAATAACTTTTTATAGTGTTATTCAGTGGATTATTTTGGTTATGTCAATAAACCCGCGCTACCATTCACCATTAAAATATTCACCATTAAATTATGGCGACACTTTTAGGCATAGGCACAAAGGTCAAATTTTTGACCACACCCGACTCAGGCGTTATCATCGAAAAACTCGGTGATGGCATGGTTATGGTCAAACTCGACGATTTTGATATGGATATCCCAGCATTTGAAGAAGATCTGGTTCGTGCAGAAGATTTTTTATCTCAAAAGATTACTGTCCCAACGCCCGTACCAAAGTTAAAACCTAACCTAAAACCTAATCAGCCAGCCATTGCACCCCCCCTCAGTATTAAACCCGTTTTGAGCAATTCAGGCATCCAGTTAGCTTTTGAACCTGTCAAAAAAGCAAGTGGAGAGATTGATAAATTCATCATTTTCTTACTGAACGATACCCGTTTTGATGTCGTTTTTACACTCGACTTCCTTGTTTTTGAGCGGGTTGAATGGTCAAAAAATGGCATTTTAAAAGCTGTTCAGTTTGAAAAAATAGGAGAATTGTCTTTTGATACCGTCAATGATTCACCCCAATTAGATGTGACTATAAAACCCATTACGACAGAAGGGAGTGACGAAACGTTTAGTAAAACATTGAAAATCAAACCTAAGCAGTTTGTAAAAAATTATCAACTATCAAAATTCATCAATCGAGAAGTCCATGTATTCCCTGTTTTTGACAATTTGAATAATAAGACGGCTGGCGCAAAAGAGGATTTAACGAAATACACAAGCGACTTGTTGAAAACGGCAAAACAAAAATCGAAAGGCGCATCTGATTTACGCCTTTTCGACCCTGTGCCCAATGCCCATGAATACGCCTCATTTGTGCCTGAAATAGATTTGCACATCGAAATGCTCCACCATGCCCCCCGTGATTTGACAACTGAAGAAATTGTCGGTGTTCAAATAAAATCGTTTGAATCTTTTTTAGCCAAAGCCATCCGTTTGAATATCCCAAAAGTGTATGTCATTCACGGCATCGGCAAAGGGCGTTTGCGCGATTTGATAGCAGCAAGGCTTCGACGACATCCCAATATTTTGATGTTTAAAAATGAATACCATGAAAAATATGGGTTTGGTGCGACACAAGTGTGGTTGCGATGAGTGGTCAACACATTTACCATAAAAAAGAGGGATAGAACACGCCGTCCTACCCCTCAGTATATTTGTTGTTTTTTACGCAGCTTCTGCCAAATTTTTATCTTTCCTGGCACGTACCTCAATAAAAGGTTCTGATGTGGTCGCCTTTATTTGTTGATAAAGAATTTCCTTCGCACGGAACAACTGCGCTTTGACCGTACCCAATGGGAGGTTCAATTCCGTAGCGATTTCTTCATAACTCAACTCCTCGTAGTAGCGCAATTCAATCATGGCGCGATACTTTGAGTTAAGTGTTTTGACGAGATGACGGATGTGCGAAATCTTCTCGTCGTACATCATCATTTGTTCAGGGTCAGGTTCGTGATCCCGAATGTTGTGCGAAAACTCGCAATGGCTGTCTGCCGCAATCGTGTCATCCATCGAGTACGTTTTCAGACGTTTTTTGCGAATGTGGTCAATGCAATTGTTAATGGCAATTTTGAAAAGCCATGTCGAAAATGCATAATTGGGCGCATAGCTTGGCAGCTTGTTGAAAGCCTTGCCGAAGGCCTCGATTGTCAAATCGTCCGCATCATCGCGGTTGTTGACCATTTTGAACATCGCATGATATACCGAATGACGGTAGCGATTCATCAGCGTTTCATACGCTTGTTGGTTGCCGTTTACGGCTTGAACGACGATCGAATAATCGTCAGTTGCTCTCGGAGACAGTCTGCTGTGGACTGTAGGTGCGGTTGCTGTCATGGGTTTGAGTTCAGATACAGTTTGGATTATTGCCACTTGCGTGGCGTTGCTCTAAGGATAATAGTCGCAGCAAAGACGAGATAGAAAAAGACATATAAAACATCAAGTAAGGGTATCCACCACAAAAGCCGCTCTTCGTGCAACTTCCGTAGAATTTTTGCGTAAAC
>JAYTMI010000788.1:0-1750 GCA_043728625.1 Saprospiraceae bacterium
AACAATCGTGTATTACTATGTCTTTTTATATTTATTTTTATCTTTGTCCTAAACCCAATTTATCAAGACGATGGACAACACTAAAGAGATAAGAAGGTCTGAACCAAGTACCCCCTCAGTAAAAAAGGGTAAAAACTACTTTTTGGGCATTGGTATCAATGACTATGAAAAATGCCGTAAACTCAACAACGCTGTGAAAGATGTTGAGGATTTCAAGGCATTATTAGTTCAAAAGTATGATTTTGAGGAAAATAATATGCGTATCGTGTCTGATTCGGCGGCTCGACGTGAGCACATCATTCAAATACTGAGGGGGTATATTGAAAAGTTGCAACCGCACGACAATTTCATTTTCTACTTTTCAGGACATGGCGAATTGGATAAATTGGTGAATGAAGGATATTGGATTCCTTTTGAAGCAGAAACAAATTCTTGGCATCAATATATTTCTAATGCAGAAATTAAGACTTACCTCAATGCTATGCCTTGTCGGCATTTATTTTTAATCGTAGATTCATGTTTTTCAGGTGCTTTGTTTTTACCTAAAAATGCTAAAAAGTTAGATGCTGATCGCCGTGAAGCAGAACCTTCGCGTTGGGCATTAACAGCAGGACGTACCGAAGTGGTGGATGATGGCGAACCTGGCACTAATAGCCCTTTTGCCAAATGGTTATTAGATACTTTGAAGAAAAACGACAAATCCCTCAGTGTTTCGATGCTTTGCGCCAATGTTAAAGAATTGGTTATTCCTAATTCTAATCAAACACCGCGCGGTGAACCTATCAATATCAGAGGACATGAAGGCGGTGAATTCATTTTTCATTTAAGCGAAAGTGCAGAACAAATTGAATTAAGGATTTGGCAAAAAGCAATAGACGTTAATACAGAACACTCTTACGATTTCTATTTATCCCAATATCGCAAAGGACGGTTTGCGGTGATGGCTCGTCAAAAATTAAAAGACTTTGCCATCGAAGCGGATTATGCCAAAGCTCAAAAAATTGACAAGCCTTATGCTTATCATGACTTTTTGGATAAATATGAGGATGAAGAACATCCTCGAATAATAGATGCGGAAAAGCGCATAGGTGAATTACAAAATATAAGTAAAGAAAAAACACCTAAAGAAATACCCCCTCAGTATTCAGAGCCTAAAACAGAAATACCTACCATCATCATTCCAAAAAACTTTGATTTTGAGCCTGAAATGGTTTTTGTAAAAGGGGGGACGTTTAATAGAGAATTCAAATTTGAGGAATCAGCCATGTTCGGCTTAACGAAAGCGACTATAATAGGGACTCAAAAAGTAACTTTAAGTGATTTCTCAATCGGTAAATATCCTGTAACTCAAGCAGAATGGAAAACCATTATGGGTAATAATCCAAGTCATTTTAAAGGAGACGATAATTGCCCTGTTGAAAATGTGAGTTGGGATGATTGCCAAGAGTTCATTAAAAAACTCAGTAACAAAACGAATAAAAAATATCGTTTGCCTACCGAAGCTGAATGGGAATTTGCGGCAAGAGGGGGCAATCAAAGCAAAGGCTATGAATACAGTGGTAGCAAAACTATTGATGAAGTGGCTTGGTATAGTGTTAATTCTGAAGGTAAAACACATCCTGTTGGCACTAAAAAGGCGAATGAATTAGGCATACATGATATGAGTGGTAATGTATGGGAATGGTGCAGTGATTGGTATGGAGATTATAGTACTAAAGATGTTATTGACCCTACAGGTGCTGAGAAGGGT
>JAYTMI010000789.1:0-4032 GCA_043728625.1 Saprospiraceae bacterium
TGGGTCGCGGGATGTACGGCGTTGCAAGTTCGCCTGAGATGCAAGCAAAATTACAAGTTGTTCAGACCTTGAAAGCGACGATTTCGCAAATTAGAAATGTACCTCAAGCCGAAACAATTGGTTATTCGCGTAACGGGGTTTTGACTAGAGATAGTCGCATTGCAACGATTTCTATTGGTTATGCCGATGGTTTGCGGCGGACAGCATCAGGGGGCAGATTTTCAGTTTATTTGCATGGCAAGTACGCGCCAACTGTTGGCAATGTGTGTATGGATATGACCATGATTGATGTGACGGATATACCAGAAGCACGAGAAGGCGATGAAGTTGAAGTTATGGGTGCGCACGTGACGATTCAGTCTTTTGCCGATGCGCTGGGTACGATACCGCATGAGATTTTTACGAATATTTCGGAGCGGGTGAAGCGGGTTTATTTTCAGGAGTGATAGGAAAAATACTTGTCTGACCGTCAGAAAAAATATATTTGAATATCAATAAAACAATATAAATGCTCAAAATTGGAAAGATAATTGCCCTTATTCTAAATTATATAGAATAAAAAAAAGTATTGTAATTTATGATTATTTTTAAAAATGAATAATTGTAATATTTAGATACATTTCAATCCACCTTAATCTTTCCGAATGACAATCGAAAATTTCCTCTGTAGCGCAAAAAAAACATTCTTTTTCTTCGTTTTTGTGCTCTTTTTGAACGATTTAAATGCTCAAAATCAATCTTTTGGCGGCGGTATTGGTATCAACTCTCTTTTCAGCAATGGGGTAAATTTGCAAGAAAATAACAATTTACGGAATGGCTTATATAATACCCAAAAGACATTTAGTAAGCCTCAACTGAGCTTGAATATTGATTATAATTTACCTAATAAGTTGTCTAACAAATGGTTAGCTAAAATCTACAACCCCATTTTTTCTAATCCACATCTTCAACTGAGGGGTCAAGCGATGTTTAACCAATTTCGGATTGATGCGAATAAAAACAATTCTATTTTGAGCTTTGGTGGCAGTTTTTTGTATTTTATAAAGGCTCAGGATGCGCGCAAAAGTTCAAATTTTTTCCTTGAAACAGGCTATAAAGCGGCTTTGAATAATGCGAGTTTTGACCCTTTTCATTGCTTGGTTTTGGGCGTTGGGATGCGCCATAGTATTGGTAATGATTGGATTTTGCAAACGAATATCAACTATACATTTGCATTTAATGACTATATTGATCAATACGGAACGAAAGGATTTACGTTTAAAAATTCGGACGGATATGCTTTATTCAATATTTCAATTCTGAAGCCATTCTTTAACGTTATAGAAAAAGGGGCACTTGATAGAGCTAAAGATTCTTTAGGGATGGCGCGCAGTTTTGCTGTGCAGGCGATTGAAAAAGGACGAAAAGTAACTGAAAATGTGAAATTTATCCAAGAATCTGTTAAACCATTGCTCGAAAAAACACTAAAAGATAAAGCTTTGGCATTTAAAATTTCTGAAACGGCTTTGGCAATCAGTGATAAAGCGCATTCAATCCGCTTAAAATTAAAAAAGAGCATAGGGTTGGACATAGCTGAAGGCGAAATAGACAGCTTAAAAACGCTCACTTCCACTTTGTCTATTGATCGGCTTGTTGACTATGATTTGGCAAGTGATGTGCATGTTATTGAGCGTGATATTGCTAAAAAAATTCAAGAATTGCAGAGCGATATTCAAGAAACAAAACAAAACCTAAAATGGACTTACCAATATTTACCGTTTTTGAAAGACTTGGAAAAAGAAGTTCAGCGCATCAATGTAAAAGAAGCGGGAGAGGCGCGCATCATCATAACAAAAGTTGAACAAGCGATTGGCATTGCCCAAAAAGAATATGAAGCGGCACATAATAATGTTGGAGAAATCAAAAGCCTGTTTGAAAAAGCAGGAAATAATTTGAATAACGCTATTGAAGAGGTTGAAAAAACAGAAAAAGAGTTTAACTTTTTGAGAAAACATTGATACTTTATCATGTCTTTTTTAAAAGATTGCGCATAAGGTTTTACCAATCTTTAGGAAAAAGTGTAGGTTTATTGTCAAAATTGAGACAAAACAACTTGTTTTCCTATCATAAATTAATTTTTTTAAGGCTTAATATAAACCCTCAATCTTTTGGTGGAGGCATTGATGTCAATTCTATTTATTGTAATGTTGTTAATTTGCTAGAAAATCAATATTCACGATATGGTTCACCTAAGGATAATCCAAAGACGTTCAGTAAACCTCAGATGGGTTTGAATGTTGACTATAATTTTCCTAAGGAATTGTCAAAAAAATGGGGATTTTTAAGAAAAATCTACAACCCTATTTTTTCAAGTGCCCATTTTATACCATGAAATGCCCGCAATGTGGCAAGAAATATACCATTCCAATTAGCCCAAGCAACCGTCATAAATTCGATGGGATTAGAAAGACCTAATCGTTTCAAGTCGAAATGCAGAATCTTCTTCGATACTTTTGACTGTAATCGCTGCGTTTTTCCTTTACTTTGCAACCTAACCGTCCTAAAAACGTTCTTTGGTGCATACGTTTCCCATGAAACAACGGCTCGGAACACACAATACAAGACTAAAAATATGCTCAGTTTTCAATATCCTACTTGGTACATCCTTTTTTGCGCTTTGCTCGGCTTAGCGTTTGCAGCAGCTTTATATTGGCGCGATTCTACTTTTAAGGAGCAATCACCGATGCTTAACAAGGTTTTAGGCGCATTGAGGTGGTTGACGGCAACGATTATAGCAGTGCTTTTGCTCTCGCCTGTCCTGAAATCATCGGTAACAGAAATCAAAAAACCTGTCGTCGTTTTGGCGCAAGATGTGTCCGAATCCATCGGCATAGCCGTCAAAGACACCCCTCAGTATAAAAGCCAATTCGCCGCTTTACAAACCGCTTTAGGCGACAAATACGATGTAAAAACTTATTCTTTTGGCGAAAAGGTACGTGAAGGCGTTGATTTTCAATTCAAAGACAAATTGACGAATGCGTCTGATTTGGTGAAAAATGTCTATGATTTGTACTCCAATCAAAACCTCGGTGCGCTCGTCATAGCGTCCGATGGTATCTACAACGAAGGCTCGAATCCACTTTATGCAGCAGCTAAACTCAATGCACCCGTTTATACGATTGCACTTGGCGACACAACACCCAAACGCGATTTGATTGTTAAGCGTGTTTTTCATAATAACATTGCTTATCTAGGTGACAAGTTCAATATTCAGATTGATGTCGCAGCCGCAAACTATGCTGGCTCAAATACGTCCTTGACTGTGGCTCGATTAGATGCTGCGGGCAACCCCTCAGTAGTCAGCACGACACCGATTTCTATCAATAAAAATGACTTTTTCACGACGAAAGAAGTGACACTCGATGCATCACAAGCAGGAGTTATGCGATTTCGAGTGGCTGTTACAAGCGTTAGCGGCGAAGCAACGACTGTCAATAATGTCAAAGAGATATTTATTGAAGTGTTGGACGCAAGGACTAAAATTTTGATATTAGCCAATGCGCCACATCCCGACTTGGCAGCCATCAATGAAGGCATTGTTTTGAACAAAAACTACACAGTATCAATTGGTTATGCCCATGATTTGAAGGTTAATGTAGGTGATTACGATTTTGTAATACTCCATCAAGTCCCCTCTGTAACAAACGGTGGTGATGCCGCTTTGAACATTATAAATGGTAAAAAAACGCCCCGTTTATACATCGTTGGAGCGCAAAGTGACAGTCGTAAGTTGACGACGATGCAAAACCTCATGACGCTAAACGCTGATGGTAAGAACATGAACGATGTGCAAGCCACTTTGAACGGTGGTTTCAATTTGTTTACGCTCGACAATACATTCAGTCAATTCCCCAATTTCAATCCGATTCAATCACCTTTTGGCGAGTTCAAGGAAGCAGGTGGCGGACAAGTCTTGTTTTATCAAAAAATTGGCAAGGTAGATACCAAATATCCACTCATCATGCTCGGCGAATCGAATGGTATCCGCACAGG
>JAYTMI010000790.1:0-11912 GCA_043728625.1 Saprospiraceae bacterium
TCAAACCGCGCTTTGAAATGGCTCGAAACCTCAAACACGACGATGCCACAAGAATTGGCAAGTGCAAAAGATGCACTTTGGTGGGCGGCGATGACTTATGTTGCGGCAGCTTTGGCGGCTTTGGCTTCGTTTCTGTATCTCCTTTGGGAATACAATCGCCGCTAAGGAAATGATGCATGGTAAAATTTAGGATATAACCTTTCCAGGTTCAACATCCCTCCCTCGTTTTATACTGAGGGGGGGATGTTTTTTTGAATATCGAATTTTGATTAACAAATTTTGAATGTGGAAATGTGGAGACAACTTCTATATTCTACATTCGTTAATCATTATTCATTATTTAAAAACTGTTTTTCGGGCAAAAACCGTAATTTTCCGCCTCATTAATCAATCGCTTTAAAAAAGCATAAGTAGAAAACCAAATCTACACTAATACAACATGAGCTTTTGGAATCGTCTTTTTGGCAATAAAGCAGAACCAACAAAACCGCAGCCGCGCATCAAGTTTGGTCGCTACACCGACTCGTACAAGCAGAAACAGCAGTACGAGGCTTGGGATGCTGCCCTCAACAAATTTGAAGAACAGGACTATTTAGGCTCTTATGATGCCCTTTTCCGCTATTTAAGAGACGATAACGAAGACAATGTCCGTTGGGTTGAAGAAAATGGCAGTATCAAATTTGAAATTTTACAAGGCTCAAAACGGGTAACAGGCACAGCAAATGCGCAGAAATTTGTTGCCGAAGCCCGTATTGTTTATGCCGATAATTTAGGTGTTGCCGTCATGCGGCGGCTTGTTGAGTCCAATTATGTGCTTGAATACAGCCGTTATGGTTTGGACAACGACAACCATTTGGTCATAAAATTTGACTCTTCTTCACTCGACGGGTCGCCTTATAAACTCTACTATGCCCTTAAAGAAGTGGCGGCGAGTGCCGACAAGCAGGACGACCTCTTGCTCGATGAGTTTGGGGTGCATCTGAAACCGATTGACATGGGTTCAAAAGCAGATTTGCCAGAAGCCGAAAAAGAAGCAAAATATGATTTCGTCATTCAGAAAATCCAATCCGTTCTCACTGAAATAGACAGTAAAAAGTTGGATGGTGAAAAATATCCAGGTGGTATCTCCTATTTGCTGCTTGATACAGCTTATCGGATTGACTACCTCACTTCGCCCGAAGGATTTTTGATGGAAACGATTGAGCGTATGCACCGCAGCTTTTTTTCAGCAGAAGAGAAAAATATGGTGTTGAGAAATATCGGACTGCGCAAAGAACTTGAAAAAGTCAAAACACGTTCTAAGGCATTGTTAATCACCGAATTATACGCCACAACTTCGACATTTGGCATACTCGTACCGAAACAACATGATGCACTTGTGAGCCTTATTGACGGTGAATTGTCCAATATGGACTGGTACGAAGCCAATAAACATGAGTCGTTTGCCTTGGCTATTCCTGGTTATATTGTCGGTTATTCCTTGTTTAGCTTCGCTTTACCTAAACCAGAGCGGGCATTATTGGCGTTTTATTACACTGTTTTAGAACCTAATTTGTTTGCATCGTTGGGTTTTACCCCTACTTATTACAACAGCCAAACAAGGATATTTGACCAAAAAGCGATTAAAAATGCCATTAAAGAAATCATTGAAAGTCATTTGGATGTGTATCCACAGTTAGTACCCGATTATGCTTCTTTGGATTTCAAAACACCTGTTAAATTTGCGCGGTCTTATTTATTGATGATAAAAAATCTAGATTTTGTGAAAAAGTAAAAGTAAAATAATGATGAAATATGAACGATAAATGATGAGTTGTGAGGCATAAATAGTTATAATTACCTTGTAATTCATCATTTATCGTTCATATTTCATCATTCTCTAAGCCATTTTGAGGATGCAAAAATTAGTAGAAAAATATAAAAGTGTTGTCATTCAAATTGCGACACCATATAGTACAGGAACGGGGTTTTATCTCAAAGCCTGTAATTTGATTGTGACCAACAACCATGTTGTCGAAGGCAATCGTGAAGTGACCATTGAAGGGGTCGGTTTGGCACGTCAAATCAGCCGTGTTCTGTACAATGATGTAAAATTTGACCTTGCATTTTTGGAAATGCCCATCGAAATTAAAAATATACCTGATGTGAATGTCGCCCCAACACTTGTGCAAGTAGGTGAAGCAGTAACAGCTGTTGGTCATCCTTATGGGTTGAAATATACTTTTACAAAAGGCATTGTCTCCAATCCACGCCATATTTATAACAACCTCGACTATATTCAGCACGATGCTGCCTTGAATCCGGGCAATTCGGGCGGACCACTCATAAATACTGAGGGGGCAGTTGTGGGTGTCAATACGTTCATCATACAAAACGGCAACACCATTGGTTTTTCGCTTCCCGCTAAATATTTGGGCGATACCATCGAAGCCTTTCAAAAAGGACAAGGAGAAATCGGTTTACGTTGTGATGCCTGTACCAATATCGTTTTTGAAAACACCATAGAAATCGGTGGCTATTGTCCCCATTGTGGCAACAAGCTCAAAATATTGAGTGAAACAACTCATTTTCAAGCAGAAGGAGTCTCTTCGTTGATTGAAACCATGCTCATAAAATTAGGTCACGATGTCCGTGTCAGTCGGCGAGGACCAAATAGTTGGGAAATTCGGCAAGGATCAGCAAAAATTAACATCTCTTACCATCAACAAAACGGTTTGATCATTTCAGATGCTTATCTTTGTACTTTGCCAAAGGAAAATATTAAGCCTTTGTATGAGTATTTGCTGCGCGAAAACTATCGCAACGAAGATGTGACATTAAGCGTCAAAGGGCAAGACATCATTCTGTCTCTTTTGATTTATGATAAATATCTTCAAGAAGAAACGGCACTGAAATTGATTAGCAACTTGTTTGAAAAAGCAGATTATTACGACAATATTTTAGTCGAACAATACGGAGCGAATTGGCGAAATGAATAATGTCATTCGAATACCTAAAAACAAGGGATAATATTTTAATTAATTAGAACATTAAAATATTTGACAAAAAATGGGCGTTTACCAATAGTTTCGTTTTAAAAAAGCCAAAGTGTTAAGTAGGTGTTATTTTAAGCCGATTATAGACACTTATTTATGTTTTCGGTTAATTTTGACAGTCTAAAGCACCCCCTCAGTATTGAACCCCATTGGGAGAAGAAAAATTTTGAATTACAGAAACAACTGATTTTTAGCTTTAATTAAATGAGTTAAGCACACATCTATCTCAATATGAAAAAAATCTCGATACTTATTTTAGCTCTAACTTTGAGCTTTGCGGCAACCGCACAAGACATTCATTATTCTCAATTCTATATGGCGCCGCTCAATCTCAATCCTGCCTTGACGGGTGTTATGAATTGCAGTCAGCGTATAGCGGGTAATTACCGCAATCAATGGGCTTCAGTACTCCGCGACAAGGCATTTCAAACCGCTAATGTCGCTTATGACACCAAAATCCCTGTCGGGCGCTACGATTATATAGGTCTGGGTGGCTCTTTGTGGGGTGACAAAGCGGGTTCATTGAATTATCATACCAATCAATTGAGTCTCGATTTCTCTTATGCCAAAAAGATGGGCGGCTATCGCAAGAAAGCAAGCTATTTGGTCATGGGTGCAGAGGTTGGTTTGGCACAACGCGGATTGAACACATCTGATGCTCGTTGGGGCAACCAAAACAATAATGGCGTTTATGACCCAACAATCGCAAGCAATGAAAACTTGTTCGGTCGTGACAACTTTATGTATGCCGATGTATCCGCAGGTTTGCTTTGGTTTTCAGTTATTGATGAAAACAACAATTTTTACGTTGGTGGTGCTTATGACCACATCAACCGCGCCAATCAATCCTTTACAACACAAGGGCAAACAACGAGCAAGTTTGTTCCTTTGTTCTCAAAATTTACCATTCACGCAGGTGGTGAGTTGGGTATGAACGACCGCATTTCACTCCTCCCAGGTATCGTGACCTTTTTACAAGGACCTTATATGCAAGTCAACGGTGGCACAAGTATGCGTTTTCTTTTAGGCGGTTCAAAACGCTCAACAGAAGCCATTCAGTTTGGTGCATGGGCGCGGATTGCCAATAAAGTTGATGGTGGCGTGTTGATGGATGCCCTTATCCTTTCTACTCGTTTTGATTACAGTCAATTCTCAATTGGTTTTAGCTATGACTTAAATACGTCTTCGCTTCAACCTGCCAGCCGTAGTAATGGCGGTTTTGAGTTTTCTCTACAATATAAAGTGTGTGGTAATGAACGACGTAATGTTTATTGTCCGAATTTTTAATACGATATTTCTTTTTCAAAAAAAGCCATGCAAACAGTGTTGTTTGCATGGCTTTTTTGGTTTTCTAATTATTTTTTCAAAAAAAAATCACAGAACTAAAACTCTTTTCTTGTTGGTTTCGTTATAAAACTATAATTTAGCGAATATTCGCTGAAATTCAATTTTCAGAAATTTCCGTTTTTAACAAAATATTGAAAATCAATACTTTACAAAAATCAAAAATTCTCTTAATTAAAAATTAAAAAAAGATGACTGATACACTCGTCAAAAATGACATTCTCAATGGAGGCGCATTTATAATCCAAGACTCTACACCTGATGCGACATTTATCCCTGAAGAACTCAACGAAGAGCAATTGATGGTTAGAACAATGGTCCAAGACTTCATCAAAAACGACATTGAACCCAATCGCGAAGCACTTGAAAAACAAAAAGAAGGTTTGGCAACCAGCCTCCTTGAAAAAATGGGGTCTCTCGGTTTGTTGGGTACGCACATGCCTGAAATCTATGGCGGTACGGCGATGGATACCAACACCAACACCATGATTTGCGATGCGCTCGGACCTGCGGGTGGCTTCACGGTTTCTTATGCCGTTCAAACGGGTATTGGTATGTTGCCGATTTTCTACTTCGGTACAGAGGCTCAAAAAGCGGAATATTTGCCGCGTACCATCAGTGGTGAACTCAAAGTGGCTTATTGCTTGACAGAACCAAGCAGTGGTTCAGATGCTTTGGCAGCCAAAACCCGCGCCGACCTTTCAGAAGACGGCAAACACTACATCATCAATGGTCAAAAAATGTGGATTTCCAATGGTGGTTGGGCAGATATGTTCATCGTTTTTGCGAAAATTGATGGCACTAAGTTTACAACTATCATGGTTGACCGCCATACTGAGGGGGTCACTTTAGGCGCAGAAGAAGACAAATTGGGCATCAAAGGCTCCTCAACACGTCAAATTTATTTTGAAAACGTCAAAGTGCCTGTTGGCAATGTCTTAGGCGAGGTTGGAAAAGGTCACTTGATTGCCTTCAACGTCTTGAACGTAGGGCGTTTCAAGTTGGGTGCTTTGTGTTTAGGGGGTGCAAAAGCGGTTGCAACTATGGCAGTTCAATATGCCAATGAGCGGCAACAATTTAAGCAATCTATTGCCAATTTCGGTGCAATTAAGTATAAAATTGCCGAAATGGGCATCAAAATATTTGTGGGCGATTCATCGCAATACCGCATTTCTCATTTGATGCAAGAGCATATTCACAACTCGCTTGAAGAAGGAAAAAGCTATGCAGAAGCGACGCTTGAAGCTGCTGAAGAATACTCAATCGAGTGCGCTTTGATAAAATTCATCGGTTCAGAAGCCCTTGATTATGTGGTGGACGAAAACGTGCAAGTGCATGGTGGCATGGGTTTTTCGGAAGAAGGTCACGCAGCTCGTGCTTACCGCGACAGCCGTATCAACCGCATTTATGAAGGTACAAACGAGATAAATCGCCTACTTTCAGTTGATATGTTGTTGAAAAAAGCCATGAAAGGTAAGCTCGACATCGTCAGTCCAGCTTGGGCTGTCCAAAAAGAGCTGGCTTCGATGCCGTCTTTTGGTCGTCCCGAAGGTGCGTATGCGGATGAATATGCGGCATTGAAAGATTTCAAAAAAATCATTCTCATGGTCGCAGGTGGTGCTGCTAAAATGCAAATGGACGGTAAAATAGACCTCCAAAACGAGCAAGAGATTTTGATGAACGTTGCCGATATGTTGGCTGAAACTTTTAATTGTGAATCTACTTTGTTACGTGTTCATAAATTGGCAAACATGAGCGATACCCCCCTCAGTATGGAGGTGTATGAAGCCATTTTGAAAGTCCAATTTGCAGATGCTACGGCACGTATGTCGAAATGGGCTACAGATGCACTTTGCTCTTATGCCGAAGGCGATATACTCAAAACATTCTTGATGGGTTTGAAACGCTTCACAAAGTATCCACCTGTAAATGTTAAAAAAGAACGCCGCATAGTTGCAGCCGCTATGATTGCTGCTAACGAATTCTGTTTTTAAATAGTGATTACGTTGATTTAAAATATGATATAATCTTTTATAGGCTGTTCGCAGAAAGCGGGCAGCCTTTTTTGTATATCATAACAGTCGGTATCAAATTGTGGCATTTGAAATCTTAATTTCGAAATTCTCATTACCTTTTCAATTGCTGTCCTATATTTGTCCATTCGAGTAGATTTTTGTCGTAAATTCGTGACTATGCTTGATAATTATGGCTGTTTTATAAAAAAATGATGACTAACGAAAACTATCTCGACCACCTTATACTGAAAGCCTTGCGTGCAGATGACGAAAAGGCGTTCAGTCATCTGTTTGAAAGTCAATACAATCGGCTTTTTCGCAGTGGCTTGAAATTGGGCGTGGATAGGGAATTGGTCAAAGAAAGTATTCAAGCCATTTTTAGGGATTTATGGCAATATCGCCACAGCCTCAGCGACATCCAATCTTTTGAAGCTTACTTGAAAACCGCTTTGAAACGACGTATTTTCAAGGAACAGGCTAAACAACAAAAAACACAGTTTGAAGATGAATCTGCTTTAAACGAACAAGTCCTTTCCGTTCCTTCTTATGAAGATGTTTTAATAGAACAACAATCACAACACATTGTTAAACAGCAACTTATGGCTGTTTTAGAGCAGTTAACGCCCCGCCAAAAGGAAGTGGTAATGCTCAAATACTTTGAAGAATTGACTTATCCTGAAATTGCAGAACGCACTTCGCTGCAAATTGATTCCATTTATAAAATACTGCATGAAGCCATTAAAAAACTCAAAGTGATATTGACCCCATAGGATTAGTTATTAGGGAATTAGTTATTGGGGATTGGTAAATTGGTTGATTAGTCTTACGAGTAGCCAATCCCTAATTTACCAATAACCAATACACAAAACTTTTTTTTATTTTTTTTCAAAAAAACAGGAAGATATTTCGCATCCCTGTCCTCTATACCTATAAACAACGGAAGTCACTGTAAATACCGCAAACGCAGAAGTCTTTTATCGCAAAACTTTTTGTCATTTTCCTTTAAAACTTATGGACTTTAAAAACCAATATACAATCCCCGATTTACTCACAAACGAATCGTTTCTCAATTATTATTTCAAAAAAAATGAGGACGATATGTTGGATTGGGAAGACTGGGTCGAAGAAGATGCTGCGCACGAGCAATTAGCGAAAGATGCTTTCATTTTGCTTGACCGCCTTTCCTTGAAATGGGATGAAGCCGAAATTAAAAAACGGTTTATCGAACTGAAACAGAGTTTGCCCGATGAGTCGGAAACGGACATTGTGGCGTTGCCAACGCAGCCGCTGCGGGTTTCTTATGGACGTAAATGGGCAGTAGCGGCTTCCATTTTAATCATATCGGTTTTGGGCATTGGCATTTACCTTGACAAACAAGCCAAAAATGATTATGTATTTGAAAATACAGATCCAAACAAATCAACAATATATTATCTTAAAGACGGGACAACGGTGACTTTGAAAGGCAAAAGCCAAATACAAGTCGCCACCGACTTTAACGAAGCGACAAGGACGGTGACACTCAATGGTGAAGCTTTTTTTGAAGTCGCTCACAATGCAGACAAACCCTTTTTGGTATTCACTGGCAATGTGATTACAAAGGTTTTAGGTACCAGTTTTTCGGTTAAATCACCTCTTTTAGGTCAAAATACTGAGGGGGGTAGTAAATCAGTAGAAGTTGAAGTCGTTACAGGAAAGGTGTCGGTTTTCAAAAAAGATATCAATACTAAAAAAGGTGAGCCTTTAGAGAATGGTGTTGTCTTAACACCTAATCAAAAAGTGACGTATCTGACTGAAAATGAACACTTTGTGGTCGGTATCGTTGACAAACCTGTTATTATGAAAGAGGTTGAAAAGCAACCCGAAATGATACAGTTTCGATTTGAAGAAACACCGCTTTCAGAGGTTATTTCAAAATTAGAAAATGCTTATGGTATTCAGATTTTATTATCAAACGACAAGATGAATGACTGCCCGATGACGGCAAACTTGACTAAACAACCACTTTTTGGCAAATTAGATTTGGTTTGCGCCATCCTTAAAGCTAATTACGAAGTTCAAGGTACACGCATATTAATAACAGGTCGCGGCTGTGAGTAATATGTTGTAATTCCACTTTTTTATATGACGAAAGAATCGGTTTTGAAAACAGTTTGTTTTCTGAATCCAGCCCTTTCTATGTCCTTATTGTCCAAAATTATAAATTTTAAATTCTACGCAATTAAAAACAAGAATAAGATGAAAAAACAACAACTCAATGCCAAGTATTCACTAACTTGGTTTATGAAACTCTCTCTTACGCAAATCCTTTTGTCAATTATTTTCACCACTTTTTGCTTGGCAAGCCCTAAGGCACAGGATATTTTGGATAGAAAAGTCACACTCTACTTAGAAAATGTAGAGCTACGCAGTGCTTTATCGCAACTTGAACGCGAGGCAAATATTCAATTCGGCTATTCTTCCAAAGCCATTAAGGTACAAAGGCGTGTCTCAATCGCTGCTAACAACCAACGTTTGGCAGACATTCTGAACAATGTTTTTAAGCCTATGGGCATATCGTGTTGTCAATGACCAAATCATTTTGACAAATGTGAGTGCGACCGAAACGCCCCCCCTCAGTATGGGCAGCCTAAACATCAAAGCGACACCTCCGCAAACCGTCACGGGTACCATCAAAGACGAAAAAGGCGAGGGAATTCCCAGCGTCAACGTCACCATCAAAGGCACAACAAAAGGTGTTCAAACGGGTATGGACGGGCGATTTCAAATTGATGTTGAAGTGGGTAACGTTTTGGTTATTACTTCTGTTGGTTATACGCGCCAAGAGGTTACGGTTACGAAAGACCTAACAAACTTAAATATCACCTTGAAAGAAGACCTATCAACTTTGGGTGAAGTCACTGTCGTCGGCTCGCGCTTCACAAAGCAACGTTCAGACGTTGACCGCCCTGTCCCGATTGACGTGATTACGATTAAAGACATTCAAGCAACAGGTCAGGTGGACTTAGGACAGTCTCTACAATACTCTGCGCCTTCGTTCAATGCTGTCAAGTTTGGTATCAATGACGCAGCACCTTTCGTTGACCCTGCCACACTGAGGGGTCTCGGTCCTGACCAAGTATTGATGTTGGTCAACAACAAACGCCGCCATAAAGTATCGTTTTTGAGTATCAACGATGGTGTCGGCAAAGGTCAAGCGGGTACGGATATCAACGTTGTGCCAGCCCTTTCCTTGAAACGTGTTGAAGTTTTGCGCGATGGTGCGGCAGCTCAATACGGTTCTGATGCGATTGCTGGTGTCATCAACTTACAACTTAATAACGCCTCAAAAGGTGGTGCAGTCACGGCTTATTATGGTCAAGGTTACTCGAAACCCAATTTAGATGTCACGGGCGCAAAAGCACCTGTCTTGACTCAAGACGGTACGACTTACAACCTTTCTGCCAATGTCGGTTTGAAACTTGGCAAAGCAGGTTTCATCAATGCCACAGGATCTTATTCGCATACAGACAGTTATGACCGTTCAGGTACTTTCAAAGCCTCCGCTGGTTTTTATGTCAAAGACCCTGTTAAAGACGACAGCTTGGTAAAAGCCAATGGTATCAACTTGGATAGAGCCATTTTGGGTGCAGCGGAAAATACCACTTATGGCATTTTCATCAACGCAGGTGCGCCTATCAATGCCAATTGGGATTTTTACACTTTTGGTGGTTATACGAAAAAACACGTTGTTACCGGCGTTTTCACACGCGCACCGTCCAATACAAGACGGAATGCTTTGACAATTTTTCCGAATGGTTATAACCCAATCGCCCCTGCCGACTTAAACGACTTCTCGTTGACAGCAGGTGTAAAAGGTAAATTGGGCAACAACTGGAATCTCGATTTGAGTGCAGGTCAAGGCTCGAACAAAGTAGATTGGTACGCTGAAAATACCGTCAACCCAAGTTTGGGCGCCGCTTCACCAACCTCATTTAAAGTTGGTCAAACTTATGTATCGCAAACATTGATCAATGCCGACATCTCTAAATCCTTTAATCAAGACAGCTACCCTAATTTCAGCATCGCCGCAGGAACGGAATTCCGTTACGAAACCTTCAAACAAACCGCAGGTGACAAAGCGTCTTATGAAGCAGGTCCACTTAAAGCCACAAAAGACGTGGGTTCAAGCGGTCGGGAAGGTTTTAGCGACAAAACAGCTGGTAAATGGAACAGAACGAATGTTGGTCTCTATGTCGAAGGTGAAAGTGATTTGACAAAAAGCATCCTCGTCGGTGCGGCAGTGCGTGGTGAAAATTACAGCGATTTTGGTTCTGACATCTCTGCGAAGTTCAATACACGCATCAAAATTATTGACCAATTGGCTGTCCGTGGTTCGGTCAGCCGTGGTTTCCGCGCACCGAGTATTACGCAAAGCCATTATAGCAATTACGTTAATATTTCTTTTGACAATGCGGGTAACTCTATCACAAACCCTATCATTCCTGCCGAATCTGATTTGGCTAAACTGTTGGGTGTTGAAGGTTTGAAAAAAGAAACGTCTTTGGATTTTAGCGGTGGTTTGACTTCTAAAATTGGTGAACATTTGACATTAACAGCTGATATTTATCAAATTGATGTGGATAATCGCATTATGTTGTCTGGTGGTATCAAAACTTCGGGTATCCCTGCCTTCGTTACTGCAGGTTTCCCACAAACCGCTAACGTCTTTGTCAATGCCATTGACACACGGACAAAAGGCTTTGAATTTGTCGCTAACTACAATACCACTATCGGTACAGACAGCAAACTCAACTTCAATGCGGCATATTCTTCTATGGTCACAAGCCTACGTGCAAAAAGAAAAACAAGCACAGGCGTTGAAGTCGCTGACTCGGTCGCAACGCTTTATATAACAGACGGACAGCCCAAGAATAAATTCATCACGTCTGTCAATTATGAATACAAAAAGGTCGGTGTCATGTTCCGCGTCTCTCGTTTCGGCGAAGTTTCTGACCCATTGGCTACATTAGTGGACAAAACTAAATACCAAACGTTTGCTGCTAAAACTTTGCTCGACCTGTCCATCACGTATCGTCCTATCAAAAACTCAGGTATTACATTGGGTGTCAACAACTTAACGGATGTCTATCCTGACTTACTTGTTGTGCCACAAACGACGAATGAAGTTATTTATTCACGTCGGACAAACCAGTTTGGTACACAAGGACGTTTTTGGAACTTAGCTGTTAATTATAATTTTTAATTCATTAACACATAGTTATATAGAACACATAGTTTTCCTTTGTCATCCTGTAAGGAAATAAAAAACTATGTGTCCTATGTGACTATGTGTTAATTTCAATCAGTGATTTATGGAAAAATTTGATGTAATAGTCGTCGGCAGTGGCAATGCTGCTTTATGTGCAGGTATTTCAGCACTCGAAAATGGCGCAACCGTTTTAATCGTCGAAAAAGCAACAACAGCAGAAATGGGTGGCAACAGTCGTTACACAGCCGGAGCGATGCGTTTTGCCTA
>JAYTMI010000791.1:0-2682 GCA_043728625.1 Saprospiraceae bacterium
GTTTGTGCACCACAATTTGCATCGGTTTGCATGTAGTAATACCAAGTGCCGCCGTCAATATTGTTGTGAAAATAACGGGTTTGATTCGGATTAGTGATGGTTGTCAATAGCTGATAAGGTCCTTGTGGATTGCGTGCCGCATAAATCAAATAGGCATTGACAGCACCGCAAGTGACTGCCGGCAAAGTCCAAATCAAAGTGTCACGGCGCACACAACTGAAATTAGGCGCAGGTACTTGTGCTGACAAGGTGTTGTGAAACAAGACAAAAAAGAAGATGAGTCTAAGTATTTTCATTTTTTCAGAAAAAAAGTCCTCAAATACTGAGGGGGTGTTTTTTTAATAGTGAATGGTGAATAATTTAATGGTGAATGGTGAATCTATTCACCATTCACCATTAAACTATTGTTTTGTTTGATTCAGATGTTGTTCAAATTTCGCTTCTAACTCCTTCATTGTATAAATATCAACCAATCGGGTTTCAAAATTCACGCCCCTATCAATCGCACGTTTTGTATAAACAAGCCCTATATTTTTAGCGTAAATCTCTTGAATCGTATAAATATGTGTCCAACCGCCGCGTTTTTTATCTTGTTCCGATTGCTCCTCTTTCATTTCAAACTCGGCGGCATCTAATTTTTTACCTTTAAAAATGTAAGATGTATCTTGCAAAAAACGTCTATTTCGGGTCAATGTTGTCATAATTGTCGAATCTTTCGGGTCTGAATATTTGACAACATTGACAAAAACACTTTTATCATTGGTCACATGGAACGGAAATACCGCACCGCCTTCAATCGTCGCCGTTGTCTGTACGGCATACCCCTCAGTATTCACGCCATAATATATCAACTCTTTGAGTTTCATGCCATTAGCCACTTGCGCTTCGCGGATAAGGACTAACGGATGAAAACCTGCATCGTAGCAATTGCCTACGAGATAAACGGAATCTGTCTGCACAATGGTTTGATAATACCAATAAATCGTAAAAGAGGTATCTGGTGTTGAGATTTTATATTCATACACTTTTGATTCTTGTTTCAACTGTTTGAGCGGGAAATAATAGTCTCGGAGGTCTTTCTTGCCGCAGGCTTGTAGCAATACAGCAACGACAATGAGAAAGGCAGTTTGATAAAAACGAATAGTTTTTGTCTTTTTAAATAGAATTTGCATGAGTTTCGTATTTTTTGTGCAAAAATACTGAGGGGGGGCTTTTGGAGTTTATAAAAGAAGGAAAAAGTTAGGATAGTTTTCCGATGGAGTAAAACAAAGTAAATTAAAAATAGTATTTAAGCAGCCATTCTTTCTAAGTTTATCAGCTCAATACTCAAAATTTGTTCGATTCTTACGAGTGTGTCCACCGTAAAATTATGCTGTCCACTTAACCATTTAGTTACAAGAGAAGGGCTTACGTGGAGAGATTCAGCAAATACTTTATTGCTTATTTTTTGTGCTTGCATGGCATCATAGATTTTTGCAGCAAGTCGCATTTTTTTTTCTACTATAGCTGTCAATTCTGGATTGTCGAGTGCTATAAAATCATCTAAAATAACACTTTCATAAGCGCGAGCCGTTTTTTTCATGTTGAATTATGTTTTTGTATATTTTAAAAAATAAATATTTTAGTATTAATCTAAATCATCATCGGCAAAGATGAAATCGCCTTCCAACTCAATGTCATTCCACCAGATTTCACGGTCTTTAATACGCTGGTCAAGGCATTTAGCAATGTGCCGTACATAATTTACTTCTTGCGATAATTTAGGGTCATCCTGCCATTTAGCCACTTCTTTCCATCCACCGCCGCCTAACAAAATAATACTTTTTCCGAGTCGAAAACAGTAAAGTCTGAGATTTCGACGATATAACGCATAAACTTCTTCGCCTACTTTTATACCTTCATATTTTGTAAAAAAGGTTTCAATTGCACCTGTTACATGAGCAATTGTTTTTAGCTGTGAGCGAATATATTGTAATTCTTCAAGATGCTCTGTACGGTTTTCAAGTAGAAAATTGTCAAATAATGTTTGTTTATCGTCCTCTAAAATAGCGGAATAAATCGTCGTTTTTCTACCCGATAGTTTGTCTAATTTAACAAGTTCAAACTTCATGTATGCTTATATTTTTTACAAAATAAATCATTTTATTTCACCTTTAAGTGAATTGAAGCATGTTTTTTTGAAAAAAAAGAAAGTTACTGCCATTTTGTCATACCCACTCCCTCGGCACGAATTTAGCTTTAACACAACTTTATATTTAAACGTAAAAAAACTTTTTACCTTTGCGCGGCGTTTAGAAAACGACCCCTCAGTATTTTTGCTCAATTTTTATTTTCGAAATGAAAGAACTCAATCTGATAGCCCTTTTGGGATTTTACATCTTGTATCCACACAAAGCTGCGGACATGCAGACAAGTGGCGAGTTGTTTGCCAAAAAGGTGGTCGTTGCTGCTACACAACAGTATGCTTGGGGTGAAAAATTGAACCATGTTTATTATTTGAACCAAAAAGAAACGCTTCATACATCGGCTGATGTCGCTATCAAAACTGTTGAACCGACTGCCGCTATCATCTTCTCTGAATCAAAACCCGTTATCCAAAACGGTAAGCGGTTTGTCCGTCCTAAGATTCCCTTCCTTTCTTAATAGATTTTTCTGATTGTTTTTTTAGACCACAGATTAGAC
>JAYTMI010000792.1:0-4953 GCA_043728625.1 Saprospiraceae bacterium
TCGGGCATTGACTTACGGTCAGGATTCAAAAATCGCTCAAAAAGTAGGTTGTATTTGATAGGGTCAATATTTGTAATGCCAATGCAATACGCAACAGCCGAACCCGCAGCCGAACCACGACCTGGACCAATAAACACACCCAAATCACGACCTGCCTTGATAAAATCCGCCACAATCAAGAAGTAACCCGCAAAACCCATCGTTTTGATGGTAAAAAGCTCAAAATTCAAGCGTTCCTCGACTTCTGCGGTAATGTCTTTATAGCGTTTTCTTGCTCCTTCGTAAGTCAAATGATGCAAATAATCGTCTTGATTCGTAAAATTTTGAGGAATCACGAAGTTTGGCAACATGATGTCTTGCTTCAATTTCAAGACATCACATTTGGCAACAATCTCATTCGTGTTGTCAATCGCTTCTGGTACATCGCTGAAAAGCTGCGTCATTTGCGACGTTGTTTTGAAGAAAAACTCGTCGTTTGGGAATGCAAAACGCGTGTTTTTCTTCTGCGCATCTTCGTCTGTGAAGTCGTCAAACTTTGGCGTTGCTTGCTTCTCGCCTGTGTTGATACACAATAATATATCGTGTGCATTGGCATCTTCGCGGTCAACATAGTGCGAATCGTTGGAGGCTATGACTTTGACGTTATATTCTTTGGCAAAACGCAACAACACTTCATTGACCAAAATTTGCTCTTTCAAATTGTGTCGTTGCAACTCGATATAATAATCCTCACCAAACATATTGAGCCACCACTCAAACTCCTTGCGCCCCGCGTCCTCACCGTGCATCAAAATCGCCTGTGGCACAGACGCACCCAAGCAACAAGTCGTGGCAATCAAGCCCTTGTGATATTTTTCAACCAATGACTTATCAATACGTGGATATTTGGAATACATGCCCTCCATGAAGCCAAGCGAACACATTTTTGTCAAGTTTCGATACCCCTCAGTATTTTTAGCCAAAAATAGCTGATGAAAACGTTTGTCTTTTTTGTCTTTTGAAAACGACTTTTGCGTTCGGTCTTCAACCAAATAAAACTCACAACCAACAATAGGTTTCACAGCATTGCCCTGCTTCGCAGCTTCTGCCACGAACTCGAACACGCCAAACATATTGCCGTGGTCGGTGATAGCGACTGCGGGCATACCGTCTGCTGCTGCTTTTTTAAACAATTTAGGAATCGAAGCTGCCCCGTCAAGCAGCGAAAATTGCGTATGGCAATGGAGATGTGAAAATTTCATTGTCGAAACATTTTGTTTCGCAAAGATACGATTTTTTGGTTGGATACTGAGGGGTGAGTTTTCCACAAAATACAAGCAAAATCAACAGTTACCAACATCAAAATATGTCAATTAACTGCAAAATCTGTCAATTCACGATGCGCAGGTGGATAGTATGCCAAAACGATTTCCTTTTGTGGTATCCCTTTTTCAGTCAAAAGATTGGCTATCCCTGTTTCCGTATTGTCTCGTTGAATCCAAATCTTATCGTTTAAGATGTCAATGTGAAAAGCCACATTGAAAATTTGTTTATCCCCTTTCCAACCCAACCATAAAAATTGATAATGGTGGTTTTTGTCATCAGAAACAATATAATTGGTGATATTTTGACTGGTTACATGAAAGCGTTTTTGATAGTCTAATAAGACTTCATTGATAGCTTTTTCATATTTTTTTATTTTTTCCATGATACGATAATTTCTTTTTTAATATCTACTAAAATAAAAAGCATATTCATACGCTCAATAGACCTTCTGATTATGCGATGTGCCATCAAACGATTATAAATTGTATCGGGTACTGCTACATACAATTGTCTGTCTGTTTCCAATGCTTCCATCAAGGCTGTTTGATAATTGAAATATTGTCCAATTGCCTTATGAAATTCGTACATCAAAGACGGTTGATTGAATGTTTTAATTTCAACAGCAATTCTTTCAGTATCCTTTTCAGCCAAAATTTGATTTTCTGCACCCAAATCAATCGAAATATTATCATCGTCTTCAAAAACAAGGTATAAAGGGTCATCCGTTATTAGCCATCCATCTTTTTGAAGAGCATTTTTTACAGCATTGTGAATAAGGTCTCTTGCCATAGTGTGTTTGTTTTAGTTCGTTATTTGACAAAGTTATAGTTTTTTTGTGGAATCAAAATATCAATATAAAAAAAGCGGTCACAAACATCCGTCCGTCACCGCTCAATTACACCCTCTATTATGAAAAATCAAACTATTCTTAATTTTCAGAAAAATCCATCCTTGCACCTTGCTTTTCGTAGGCTTTGCCCAGATTGTCGTAACGCGCATTGATTTTATCTTTCAGTTCTTTTCTTGCAAAGAAAATACGACTTTTGACCGTGCCGAGTGGCAATTGTAAATCGTCGGCAATTTCTTGATATTTAAAACCTTGATAATGCATCACAAAGGGTACTTGAATACTCTCATCGAGATTGTTAACCATATTAGTGAGTTCTTGCATCATAATATCACTTTCTGCACGATTAGGCGTTGAAACATTCACCGAATTGATGAAATACTGATTGTCAGTGCCATCCATAATCGTGTTAGATTTTACTTTTTTACGATAGTTATTGATGAAAATGTTTTTCATAATCGTAAAAAGCCACGCTTTGAAGTTCGTTCCGCTTTGGAATTTATCGCGGTTTGTAATCGCTCTAAATGATGTCTCTTGGAACAAATCTTTGGCATCTTCCACGTTTTTTGTCAAGTTGTAGGCAAATGAATGCAACATTGTTGACATTTTGTTTAAGTTGCTATCGAATTCTAATGTTGTCATTGTAGAAGTATTTTAGTCAGGTGATTGATTATGAAAGCTTATTTACTTGAATTATTTTTTTGAATTTTGATTTTGTTCATCTTAGTTTTCCCTTTTGATGATACAAAGGTATGTTCTTGTTTAACAAAAACCAAATAATCGTTAAACGTTTTTTGGTTAAGAATTTTGAAACTGCCAAATGTTGTTCGTCGAAAGATACCCTAATTGATTGTATATCAATTATTTGTCATTATTTAGAATAATTATTGTAGTGACATATCTTTCAGAAATAAATGAAAATTAATTCTTTTTTTCTCATTTTTTGACTTAAATATGACAAAACTTTCTACCTTCGTTCAACAAAAACGCCTTCACAACCTACTTTTTCAACGATTTTTAACACATGAAGAAAGACAAAAACCTCTTTTTTAGAAAAGAACTACTCGAGTGGTTCGCTACTAACCACCGTCCCATGCCATGGAAAGGGGAGCGCGACCCTTACATAATATGGTTGTCCGAAATCATTTTGCAGCAAACGACGGTCGCACAAGGCACAGCCTATTTTGAAAGATTTCGAGAGAGATACCCCTCAGTAAAAAACCTCGCAGAAGCCCGTTCTGATGACGTGATGAAGTTGTGGGAAGGCTTAGGTTATTACTCTCGGGCACGCAATCTTCATGCTACGGCAAAATATGTAAATACTGAACTAAAAGGTTTGTTTCCAACGACGTATGAAGATATATTAAAGCTAAAAGGCGTTGGACCTTATACCGCCGCTGCCATCGCTGCCTTTGCTTACGACCTACCTCATGCTGTTTTGGACGGTAATGTTTACAGGGTTTTATCCCGTTTTTTTGGCATCGAAACGCCCATAGATACCACCGAAGCGAAGCATGTTTTTACAGAATTAGCGAATAAAGTTCTGGACGAAAAACGTCCTTCAGACTTCAATCAAGCCATTATGGATTTTGGTGCAACACATTGCACTCCCGCTAAGCCTAAATGTACACAATGCCCGCTTCAAACGGAATGTTCAGCCTTGCAGGACAATAAAGTAGATGTTTTGCCTATCAAATCAAAGAAAATGGTGCGCCGAACCCGTTGTTTCAATTATTTAGTCATCAATGAAGGGAATTATGTTTTTATCAGAAAACGCACGGAGAAGGATATTTGGCAAGACTTATACGAATTTCCGCTTGTTGAAACAGAAAATATGGTAGAAATACTGAGGGGGGATGAAATATCAGATTTTAAAATTGATACAACCGAATTACGCCTTCTAAAAAAGTCACAGCCTTTTCAACAACTTTTAACACATCAAAAAATTATAGCAACTTTTTGGGAATATGAAGTTCAGAAATCTAAAACAGTAACAATACTGAGGGGGGGCAATTTTCAAAAAGTCGAACGTAAAAACTTAAAAGATTATGCCTTTCCAAAAATAATTGACATATATTTAAAAGAAAAAGTTTTGACTTTGTTTTAAATTCTTTCTTTTTTGTTGTAAAATTAAAAAACCTTTTTTTACTTTTGTGCTATACTCAAACCTTTTAGAGGAAACCGAGAAAACTTTTTTTTTAATCAAATTTAAAATCTAAAAATCATGGTAAACAAAGTAACGTTAGTAGGACGTGTAGGCAGAGATACAGAAGTACGCCGCCTCGAAAATGGTACACCTGTAGGTAAATTCAGTGTGGCTACGAATGAATCTTACAAAGATAATAATGGTGAATGGCAGGAATTGACAGAATGGCATGAGGTCGTTGTTTGGCGCGGCGGTGCTGAATATGCTGAAAAAAATATCAAACAAGGAGATTTGGTATATGTAGAGGGTAAAATAACTCATCGAAAATATACCGATAAGAATGGTATTGAGCGTACATCAACTGAAATAGTCTCGAGTCAAGCTCGAGTTATGGCGAAAAAAGGTGTTGGAGGTGGTCGTGATGCGAGTTTCCCTACGGAAGATTCTCCTTATGCAAACCGTTCTTCTTCTTCAAATCAAACAACGGCAACACAAGTTGCACAGACAGAAGAATCAAAATCTGTTGACTTTGAAGTTGTACCTCAACACGAAATGGCGGACGCTCCAAGTATGGAAGGCGGCAATGATTTACCATTCTAAATACTTGATATTGAATGACTTACAAAAAAAAACTTTCCTTCTTGCTAAACAGAGA
>JAYTMI010000793.1:0-2920 GCA_043728625.1 Saprospiraceae bacterium
AAAGACAATGGTTTAGATAAAAACACCCTTGTCATTTTCACAAGTGACAATGGACCGTGGCTGAATTTTGGCAACCATGCAGGTTCAACAGGCGGGCTACGTGAAGGCAAAGGCGTGTCGTTTGAAGGCGGCTTGCGAGTGCCGTGCATCATGCGTTGGAAAGGTACGATGCCCGAAGGTTTGGTCTGCAATCAGTTGACTTCAACGATTGATATTTTACCGACCATTGCAGCAATTTGTGATGTAAAATTGCCTAAAAATCGCATTGACGGCGTAAATATGCTCCCAATACTGAGGGGGGATATGGACAATCAACCGCGCAAATATTTCTATTATTACTACCGTCGCAACGATTTACAAGCCGTCAGAAGGGACAATTGGAAATTGGTTTTACCGCATAAAGGTCGCTCATACATTGGGCAATTGCCTGGGAACGACGGATTCCCTGGACCTTCGCCCGAAAATTTCGAATATCTACAAGGCTTGTACGACCTTCGCCGTGACCCTGCCGAAGCCTACGATGTGCAGACAAAATATCCTGAAATACTCGCAGAGTTATTGAAAGTTGCTGAAGAAGCACGTGAGGACTTAGGCGACGATATAACCAAAAGAGAGGGTAAAAATAGACGACAAAGTGGGCGAGTAGAATAGATAATACCATCGGTCAACTAATGAGAATAAAAAAAGAGTATATTTGGGTGTGACATCTAAGACCAGCAAATGACTTTTATTTCTTAATCGTTCAATCGTTACCGATGATGAAAAGTGTCCTGTTTTTTACTGCATTTTCCTTTATTGTCCTCGAATCCAATGCCCAACAACGCCTCAATAGCGACATAAAAGGCTTTTTATACAACAAAGAAAAGGTGTTAGACGTGCGTATTTTAATGCAAGGATGGGCGGTTGATGTCTATTTAGGCACTTTGAAAACATACTATAAAACGCAGTATTACCGCTTCGGCATCGGCAATTTGACCCATCCTAAGGAAAAACGCAGTGTTACGGAGTATGTTGCCAACGGTTTTAGCACAGGTTTTCGGCATTATAGATATGGCAAACAAAACTATGTTTATACCCTGCAAGGCGGCGTGGGTATGAAGCGATATTATACCGAAAAAGCAGAAAAAAAAGGCGTTGCACTGGCGATAAATTATGAAGGCGGCATCATGGCAGGTATGGTGATTCCTTACTATTTGGATGTGTCCGACCCTGCAAAACGAGGTACTCCAAAGGTTATCAAATACACCAAAGAAACGGCAACGCTTTTTCTCAATCCGCAATTAGTCAGAGGAAAAGGAGGAGTTTTCAAGGGTATTCGAGAGACTTCGGTAGTGCCGGGCATCTATGCAAAGGCGGGCGTTCATTTAGATTGGGGTGCGTTCGATAAATTTCTAATGGCTGTTGAAGTGGGTGTTCAATTGCAAGTTTTTCCTAAAAAAATGCCCATTATGGTCATTGAAGACAATAGACCTTATTTTTTCAACCTTTATCTATCCCTTCAAATTGGGAAAAGAAATTAAATGGGTCAATAATTTAATCATCAAAGAATATGCGTTTTAAAAAAAAACAGTCAGTATCTTATTTATTTTCATCAATTGGATGTGTATTCAATCAACACCTAAAACTAATGAAAATACAGTGTCAACTCAAAAGGATTTGAATAAAGACATTGATAGTCAAATGATTAACAAAGATTCCAGGACTATAAAATTGTTTTTTTGTTCAGCTAATTGATGCACAGTGAAAAATTAGATGTGATTTACAACTTTTACTCAATACATAAAATTTTATATCCATCAGTATAAAGCATTGAAAAGCAATAATTTTTAAAAAAATGAAAATGAAAAGACTACTGATAATAGGTTTCTTTGGATGCCTTCTCACATCTCTATTTGCTCAACAACACAGCGAGCAAAACCACAAAGGTTACATCGTTCCAACCGACCCCTCAGTACAGACGAAGCTGAAAATATGGAGCAATAACAAATTCGGTTTGTTGATGCACTGGGGCACGTATAGTCAATGGGGTATCGTCGAAAGTTGGAGTCTTTGCCCCGAAGATGAAGGCTGGTGCGAGCGTCGCGGACCGTACAAAGAGAATTGGTATGCCTATAAAAAGGCTTATGAAGCCTTGCAATATTCCTTCAATCCAACACAATTTAACCCTGAAAAATGGTCGAAAGCAGCCAAAAATGCGGGTATGAAATACGTGGTTTTTACAACAAAACACCACGACGGATTTTGTATGTTTGATACAAAATACACGGATTATAAAATCACCAATTCGCCTTTCAAGACCAATCCACGCAGCAATGTGGCGAAGGAAATTTTTAATGCTTTCCGCAACGATGGCTTTATGACAGGCGCATATTTCTCAAAACCCGATTGGCATACTGATGATTATTGGTGGTCATATTTTCCGCCAAAAGACCGCAATCCGTCCTATTTGCCGACTAAATATCCCGAAAAATGGGCAAAATTTAAGCAATTCACCTACAACCAAATCGAGGAATTGATGACCGATTATGGCAAAATGGATATTCTTTGGCTCGACGGTGGTTGGGTGCGTCCGTTTAACACGATTGACACGAGCGTTTCGTGGCAGCGCACCATTCCTTTTGACCAAGATATTGACATGGCGCACATCGTTAAACGTGGACGTGAGTTACAGCCAGGCTTGATTGTGGTGGACAGAACGGTGTCAGGCGAATTTGAAAATTACGTCACACCTGAACACCAAATACCCGACGAATATATGTCCATTCCGTGGGAAACGTGCATGACTATGGGCGATTCTTGGAGTTATGTACCCAAAGAGCACTACAAATCTGCGCGCAAATTGATTCATATTTTGGTAGATATTGCTTCAAAAAACGGCAATTTATTGCTCAATATCGCCCCCAGTCCGCAAGGTGATTTT
>JAYTMI010000794.1:0-2628 GCA_043728625.1 Saprospiraceae bacterium
GCACCTGTTCTGAAATGGTGATCCATGACATTATGACCCAATTCGCCGCTTGCATTGCCTAAACCATTAGGGAATTGAGGCGAGATGGAATTCATCAAAATCCAACCTGAACTGATGGCAGAAGCACAAACGAAAACGATTTTCGCTTTGTACTCAATCTGCTCATTCGTTTCAGAATCAATGACCAAAACGCCTTTTGCATTGCCTTTTTTAGCATCGTAAAGTATGGAATTGACGATAGAGTGAGGGCGTACTGTCAAGCGTTTCGTCGCCATTGCTGCTGGTAAAGTAGAGCTTTGCGTACTGAAATAAGCACTAAACGGACAACCACGGCTACACATATTGCGGTAATTACAAGCACCGCGACCATTGTGGTTTTGGGTCAAATTGGCAACACGCCCCATAGTCATGCGCCGATTCGGAAACGCTGCTTCAATACGCTTTCTGATATCTGCTTCGACAACGTTCATAGGCATCATTGGCAGTAATTGTCCATCAGGATATGTCGGATAATTATCCAGATTTTCACCTGAAATGCCTGCGAATTTCTCTGCATAATCATACCACGGGGCAATGTCTGCATAACGAATAGGCCAGTCCACACCATGACCGTCCTTCATATTGGCTTCAAAATCAATGTCTGTCCAACGATAAGATTGGCGACCCCACATGATGGATTTGCCCCCAACAATATCTGGGCGAAACCAATCGAAGCGTTTGACTTCTTCATATAGAGCTTTTTTATCTTCAAACCAATATTTTGCGTTTTGCTCCGACATCGGGTAATCACGTTTTTGAAACGGATTGTCGAGTGCTTGCTGAACGGTGATTCTGCCGCGATGCTCGTATTCCCACGGGTCTTTATTCGCTTCAGCGTACCCTGTTATGTGGTCAAGCGGTTTGCCGCGTTCGAGCATCAAAACCTTTAAGCCTTTTTCAGTCAATTCTTTGGCAGCCCAACCGCCGCTGACACCTGAACCGATGACAATAGCATCGTAGGTTCTTTTTTTAATTGCGTCTGTATTTAAATTTGCCATTCTTATTGTTTAGATTTTATTGTAATTGTAAAACTCCAAAATTCCAAGAACATACTGAGGGGGATATGTTCTTGGAATTTTGAATAGCAGAAATCATGAAATTTATTTAGCCAGCGTAGAAACCCACGCGTGAATTTTTGATAAATCCCCTTTGGGTACTTGTGGAAGGGGTGCCATAGGTGCATAACCTGGCCAGTTTGTCGGAACAGGTTTAGCAACAAGGGCAGCAAACTGTTTAGCACTATATTTCTTTTTTGCCACATCAACCCAAGCTGGACCGACCATTTTTTTGTCTGCTTTATGGCAAGTATAGCAAGTATTCTTTTGCAATAAAGCATTGATATCTGCTGGAATCGTTTGTGATTTTGCTGTCGTGAAGATGGCTGCCAAAGCCACTGTGAATAATACTTTTTTCATTTTTTATTGAATTTTAAATTTACGAATTGAATGAACTTGTGATTGAATCGTTAGAGATAATAGAGATTTAGTAAATTTTAAAAATTTACTAAATCTGAGTTTGCTGTTTAAGTTGCCCAAGCTTTATCTCCTTTTTTATAAGGATAATCGGGAATATACTTGCCGGGAACGGCTTCATAACGCAAGGCTTGTGTACAACCAATTTCTGATGTGAAATAGCCTGTTACCGTTAAGTCTTTCATAACCGCAAAGAAAGGACGTTCGCCTGGCAAGGTACTTTCACCCCAAGATTGCGCTTCTATTTTGAATTTTGCGGCTTCTGTTTTAGCTTTTTTCTCGTACATTTTGAGGATTTCTGTCCGTTGCTCGGTCGTTGCGTCCACGAAGGATATACTAAACTTGGCTTTCGTATCTGCGTCAACAGCGTCTAATTCCTTCATAAAATAGTTGCTATACGGTTGACGGTAACAGTCAGCCAGCATTTTTTTGATGAAATTAGGCACACCTGCCGCTTTTGCACCCGGCGTGTCGGTTGTAGGAACGATTGTCTCTGCAATTTCAGCTATCAAAGCGTCCTGTGCTGCCGTCAATCGAAAGTTTGGATTTTCAATCATCGGATGCGTCCATGCTTTCAGAACATCAGGCATCAAAAGAGAACCGCCAAACAAGAGGGTGGCTTTTTTTATTGCGTCTCGTCTATTCATTTTTTATTGTTTAGTTATTTTTCTAATTTATCTAGCATTTTACGTAGGTTTTTGTAAGAAACCTTGATATCATCCATTGGCGATTTTTTATAATCTTCCAATTCAACAATGATTTGGCGAATCCCACCTTTACTCATATTTTTCAAAATCGCCTCAAAATCAACAACACCTTCGCCAACAATCGCTGTTTCACGTTTGCCTTCTTCGGTCAAATCCTTGAAATGCGCTAATGTAAAGCGTCTTGGATATTTTTGGAACAAATCAATCGCATTGCGTCCACCAAAAACCACCCAACAGAGGTCAAGTTCCATCGTCACTTTTTCCGCATCGAGGTTATCCATCATCATATCGAACATCGGCACGCCACCAAATTCTGTTTTGAACTCAAACTCATGATTGTGATAGCCAAATTGAAGATTCGGATTTTGTGCTTTGCAATAATCACCCGCCCTATTCAATACTTCACAAAG
>JAYTMI010000795.1:0-5698 GCA_043728625.1 Saprospiraceae bacterium
GTTTGTGAAGCGACTAACAAAGTTTCGCCAAAAAGATGTAAATTCTTTGAAAAGCCCCACATTTCTAATTGTGGCACAACACCCATTACTTTGCCCAATTCCAAGACTTTAATATATCTTTCAGCCGCTTTGTAGAGGTTTAGACCTGGCTCGTTAGTGGCACCAAAAGGCGGCGCGGCTATGCGTTTGCACCCAATTTGAGCGAGCATATCCATTTCTCTTTTTATTTGTTCTAACGCCGCATTTCTTTTGGTTTCATCATCTACAACCCAAGCGGCAAATCCAATCGAATCCTCTATCTGAATGCCCAAACCTTCAGCCAATTTCCGAATTTCAGACAGTTTGCCACCTCCTTTGACGTAGGTTTCTAAGGTATTCATCCATATTTCTATACCTTCGAAACCGACTTTGGCAGCCGTTTTGATTTCCCCGACCAATCCTAAATTTTGTTTTCGGATGGTGCTGGTATTTAAGCAATAACTAAAACGATTTTTTTTCTTTTTCTCGAATGGCTGCTCTGCGTTTGCGTCTAAAACGTTCATGCCTACTGCCGTCAGTAATCCGTTTTTAATTAAGTCTCTTCTATTCATTTTTTTTTATTTTGGCTAATGATTAATCTTGAATCCTAAAGGTAATTCAAATATTACCAACGCTGTATCACTACCTTTCTAAGACTATAATTATCCACTTTTAGAAAATAAATACCTTCGGGTAAGTCACCTACATCAAGTGCTGTGCTGCTATTATGGGCATTTTGAATAGACTTTATCGCTTGCCCAAGCGTATTAAAAAGCGTTATTTTACTGAGGGGGTCATTTTTGGAAACAATCGTCAACATGTTGTTTGTTGGATTTGGATAAATACTCAATAACGCACCATCAGCCAAGTCGTGAGTCGTTGTTAATACATTTATCGCATTAAACGTAGGCAATAAATAGCGAAATGCGCCCGTGCTATTTGGGTATCGCGCCCAAGTCGTGTCTTTTTTCTGCTTTGAAAATGTGACGGAATCTATGACAATATTGGCTACATTGGTCAATATCACCGCTTCACCGTTGTTCGACAGTTTAAAATTGGTGTGCGGTTGCACATCGGTTGTATTTGTCGAATCATCGTCGCACCAGACGATGAGATAGCCACTTGCAGGGATAACAGCATTGGCGGACAAGGTATATTTTTGTGGAAAAGTCTTATCGTCGCTGATGTACGCACCTACCAAACTGATGGCTTGATTTGTTCGGTTATATAATTCGACCCAATCGGCATATTCGCCCTTTGGGTTTTTAACGGTTTTGGTATTATCCGCCATAATTTCATTGATAGCGACATCACCCGCATTGAGGGTTGTGGAAACAGTGACGTTGATTTTATGAAACTCATGCTCTGCACGTGCAGGTGAGAAAATGCCCGCCAAATCATTTTCTGCATAAATATAATATTCAATGACAGCCGATTGTGCTTTGATGGTTGCCCCAAAAACATTGTCATTGGCTGCACCATCGCCATTTAAACCATTGTCGAGCATCGGTATTTTTTGAAAAATAGCTGAATTGCGGTAACGATAACCGATATAAACGGCATTTGAACCCATTATTTTAGCCGTTATTTGAATATTATCATTCAAACGAGGTGCAACAGGGCTGTTTTTAAGATCTGATACTGAGGGGGGTGTTCTTTGAAATTCTGGAACGGATTCTTTCAAATATTTCACCCGTCCGTCCATCATACTCACGAGACCCGTAAAACTGGTGAGGCTTGGAATCGATCCATTATTATTTTGAGCAATAAACAGATTCCGACGAAAAGCATCGTAGGTTCCGAACTTGTTGACATCTCGTTGCACTTCTGCATCAATCGTGTTTTGCATACGCACACCGATTGTTTTGTACCGTCCAGAAGCAAATTGTTCTTCCATCATAGTTTTATAATGCGCCACATATTGCCGACGATACCTCGGATTGGCAAATAGTTTTTGAATCAAAGGACGGGCGGTATTGGTTTCATGTAGGAAAGGGGTTAAATTCATAGCGGTCAAAGTATCCACATTCGGGGGCGTACTGCCTGTCCCTTTAAAAGATGCAAAAGACTGATTGAGGTCCCAAACAATATTGTTGAAACGTCCATTATCGTCTTGATACAAATAATGGTTGTGACCAATGCCACCTGAATAAGAATCTAAATTGACGTATAAGTTATTGAAAACCAACATCCACAACGCTCGGTCAACGTCTAAAATCTTTTCGATGGCTTGTGGTTGATTGCTCAATGTATCACACAAAGCAACGAGCCGATTCCAACCAAAATCAGATTTTAACTCATAAGCAGGGAAATAACGAGTCGAATCGGCAGTTTGATATGAAAAATTGGGTGTTCGAAAACCGGAGCCATTAAAGACGGGTGCATTGCATTTGAAAAACGGATTGTCTCCTGTTGATTGAAATTCACGTTTGCAAAAAGTCTTTGTGATGGCTTCGACATTGGTATAAAGCCCAATCAATTCATCGTTGACATAGACCCTTGCAAAATTGGCGCGCGGTGTGTGCATATAACTCCGCAAGGCTTCGTAGCTCAAAGCCTCACGAAGACAGGAAGGGTCTTGAAAAATATTAGACAATTTGAAGTCTTTAAAGCCTTGATGATTCTGTCCGTCGCGCACATTGTCTAATTCAAAATGCCATGGATTTTTTTTATTTGTCGCCCTAAATGTTGAGTTACCTTTATATTTTGCCCCCACAGAATCATAAGACACACCATTGATTACCAATCGTTTAGCAACAAAATAAGGTTCAGTTGGTAGCACCGCCAATGAATCGAGAATGGCATCCCAATTGGGTTGGGTGAAATACACACGGTATTCAGTGATGCTGTCAATATTGTAGAAATTTTGAGCAAAAAGAGTATTTATACTGAGGGGGGTAAAAGTCATCGTCAGCAAAAAAGAAAATCGTTTTATGGCACGGAGTAGCGTATTGTTTTTCATATCAAGGCGTTGGATTTGAATAACGACTTAGTTCATGGGGCTACGCCCCGATTAGCGAGGAAGAAGATGACGGAGATACTACCAACGTTTAGCACCTCTGGTGCATTTTGCGCTGTTCACCCTGCACCAGAGGTGCTAAACGTTGGTAGCATTAGCTTCATAAAATCTTTCCATCGGGGCGTAGCCCCATGACCTAAATTGTTACAGATTTGAAAAATGATAGAGATATTTAGTGAACAAAAGTAATCAACTACATATAAAAAGTGCATCAAGTTTATGACTCGATGCACTTTTTAAAGTTTAATTTTGATTTTATCTTAAAACTTCAAACCCGCGGACACATACCACGTCCGTCCGTCAGAAGGCAACAAACCGGGACCAGGATAACCGCCACCCCGCCGTGTGAAATAACGGGCATCGGTTAAGTTGTTGACACCTGCTTTGAGGTTGTAATGTTTCAAAAATTTAAAACTCGCTGAAAGGTCTTGAACGGTATAAGCTGGAATCAAGCCCGATGTCGCCGCTGAATTAGGTTTTACTGTGTTGGAAGCATCGGCATAAGCCTCTCCGACGCTGCTCAATTGCCACGTCAAAGACAAGCTTTTTTTAGTATATGTCACGCCAAAACGATGGATATACTGAGGGGCGTTTTCAACGTGTTTGCCTTTCAAATTGCCTTCCACGATTTGACCGTTTGACACCGTTGTTGTCTTGAAATCCTGATAAGTGGCATCAATAAAGCTCATAGACGCAAACAAACTCAAGTTTCCGATAGGCGATTTGGGATAAAAAGCAGCAATTGGGTCAACTTCGACATAACCTTCAAAGCCTTTTGAAATGCTTTGACCTAAATTGGTGCGGAACTGATATGTTTTGTTAGTTGCATCCAACTGAGTAATTGTGCCAACACGATTGTCATAGTTAAGGTAAAAATAATCCACATCAAAATTGAGCCATGCACCTACTTTACCGCGATAACCGAAGTCGAAATTGAAGCCTTTGGCATCTTTTAGGTTTTGGTCAATCACATCCGTCGTTGCGGGCGGCGTTAAATCAGAGTACAAAACAGGGCGATAGGCTTGTGCAATATTGGTATAAAATTCCGATTGCTTAGTCGGGTGATATTCTGCACCGATACCTGCCAAAACGAAGGTACGGCTGCGATTGATGTTTGTAATGCGGTTTTCGCTACCATCGGTTTTGTAGCTCAACCGTCCGTCCGCATTGGTTGCAATATGCTCTAAACGCAAACCACCTGTCATCAAAAAGCGGTCATTGATGCGGAAAATATTTTCTGCAAAAGCGGCAAAGTTCTGATTATTGAAATTCAAATCGGTTGGATAAGTGGCATCTACAAGCGTTGTACTGAAATCCGTACCTGTGTCACCTTTACCTTTTTGTTGGCGGTGCGTATTGCCGTTGAAGTAACGAACACCCGTACTCAATGTATTTTTTTTATTGAAAAGGACATAATCTGTAATGAAACGCAGCTCTGAACCGACGTTTTTATAAAAATCACGATCCAATTGGCGGTTTGTACTGAGGGGGTCTTTGTTTGTAATAGCAGAGACAAAACCGACGCTGCTGCGTTCACCGATTGTTCCAAAAGTCTTGAAACTCAACCGTGTGTTTTCATCAAAAATATATTCTGCTGTCAAAGCCGGAACGAGCCAAGGCGTGCTGAACCAGTTGCGACTGCGGAAACTTTGCTGTGCATCAACAGCGAAAAGAGAATCAGTCAAGCCGCCCGGTTGTTGGCTTTGATAAGTCATATAAGTCATTTCAAAACCTGCTTTGAATTTGCTGCTAAAAGCGTAATTCATCTCTAAATGGGCGTGGTCGGTGTTGAATTGATTGTTGTTGCGCCAGCCATCACCCACACGTTTTTGATAATAAGCGGTGTATTTGAGTTTACCCTCTGTGCCGCCTACGTAGTTGAATGTACTGAAAAGTCCATTGCTACCAGCCGTATTCTGCGATTCAAAAACAACGCGTTTTGAAGCATCGGGCTTGCGCAAAACATAGTTCAACAAGCCGCCAAATTGAGGACCATATTGCAAAGACGATGCGCCACGCACGATTTCAATCTTATCAACCACCTCCATCGGCGGATTGTAATAGGCTTCTGGATAGCCCATTGGGTCGGGCGTAATGTCGTAACCATTCATGCGAACATTGAATTCCCATGAGCGATTCGGACTCAAACCACGCGAAGCCAAACCGGGTTGAATACCCGAACCATCGCTTTCCCAAATGTGAATGCCCGGGACACGGTTAAAGATTTGGCGTGTGTTGTTCATCGCTAAATTGGCATCAATGCCGTCAAGTTTGACGACCTCGTTCTTTTTAGTCGCATTGATAGCGAAATCACTGACTTCGGGCATGTGTCCTGTGCCGCCTACGCCTTTGTTGAACACAACATGAAGCGTTGCAAGTGATAGGTTATTTTCAGATAAAGTGATTTTTTGAGTCGTCGTTTGACCCCTCAGTATAGAAACCGTTTTTTCTTGTGTCTCGAAGCCAATGCTTGAAATGACAAGTGTATATGTGCCAATTTCGACGTTTTTGAGTATGTATTCGCCTTGTTCATTGGTCGTCACACCGCGTACAGTGCTTTTCAAAACGACGGATGCGCCAACAATGGGCTGATTGGTTTGGTCAACAACAGTTCCTGTGATGCTGCCTAATTCAAAGGATTCAGAAAAGGCGACAAAAGGT
>JAYTMI010000796.1:0-6560 GCA_043728625.1 Saprospiraceae bacterium
GGGAACTAATCTTGTTTTTGTGGCGTTATCCTCCCAACTTTGCAAAATAATTCCGCAAAGGAATTCAATAAATAATTTTTTGTCACAGTCTAATTTCTATAAAATGACATTCGCAAGTATCATCCATTGTCCAAAACATATAAGCCCCAAGCCGGCTGCCGCTCTGCTCATGCAGCGTGGAAATACGGTGGAAGGATTGTGTATGTTCGGCTCTGGCTCGTGCGATTTTATAGGCAGAAATTCAGAGATTAGTGATAATTTATATTGGGCAAACCTACCTACTGGCTAAACGGATAAAAGTATCTCGTTCGCCGTAGGTTACAAACGGCAAACGACGAGGTACAAAAAATATATCCGAAAAGCGTTCTTCTCCAATTCCGCTTTTTTACTGCTTTTCTGCTTCCACACTTGTCTGTCGCTTTTAGTCCAAAACAGAGTTGATACAGAGGGGGTGTTTTGTCGTTTGAGGTCGTCAACACATTTAGGAAATTTTTAAAATTTCCTAAATGTTGCTAACTCCTTGACAATAAACACTTTACCGTACTATTTGACACTACTACTGACAGAAGGCATTATCCGAAGTTTCTAAAAACAAAGGTGAAAGGAAAGGTCGTATTATTCCGAAATGCGATACCCAACTGGGTTTCATTCACCTTGTTTTGGATCAACATTTTTTTAGAGAATCATCATCAATTTTTTTGTGAAACTCGATTCAATCGAGTCAAATCGCTGAAATCTGTATAAATCAGCGATGGAAAAGCCCATAAATGGGCCAATAGCAGACCAAAACGCAATGTTTTGTTAACTTTTAAAATTTAAGTTCTTTGAAATATAGGGTATAATGCCTTATGGATTAATGGTTAAATCGTCGGGCTTTGACTCCGATAATATAAGTTCAAGTCCTATCGGGGCATCAAAAAAAATTGCGGGTTAACGCAGCGGCAGCGTGCCAGTCTCATAATCTGGAAGCCATCGGTTCGAGTCCGATACCCGCGACATTCGAAATGATGAATAATAAATGATGAATGATGAATTTGTCCCAAGTAATTGGGATTGATTAATAATCAATCAAATTGTCTCGTAACTCAGTGGTAGAGTGTCGCTCTGATACAGCGGAGGTCAAAGGTTCAAATCCTTTCGAGACGACTGTGATGGTAGCTTAATTGGTAAAGTGCCAGATTGTGGGTCTGGAGGTTATGGGTTCGAGTCCCATCTATCACCCTAAAAGCTAATATGGTTCAATGGTAGAATGGCTGTCTTGTAAACAGCGGACGTTGGTTCGATTCCAGCTATTAGCTCAAATTAAGTGAAAAGTGGTAAGTGATAAGAGGTTGATAGTCAAGCAAGTATCGTTCAAGGGTAGGATTTCTGTCTTCCAAACAGTGGATGTCGGTTCGATTCCGACTACTTGCTCAAAGTTTGATTATTGCTAATTGCAGATGGGATTAATTAATATTCAATCAACAATAATCAATCACATTGACTTCTTAGTTTAACGGATAAAATGCGTGGCTTCGAACCATGCGATGGGCGTTCGATTCGCTCAGAAGTCACTGATAATATTTTTTTAAACAATTTAAAATCAACACATTATGAAAGCTCGAAAGCGTAAAAGTCGAAAGCGACAATGGCCTCGTAGCTCAATTGGCGGTAGCATCGGACTTTTAATCCGAGGGTTATGGGTTCGATTCCCATCGGGGTCACTGCAATTGATTATTCCAATTTAGCAATAATCAATAAACAATAATCAATCAAAAAGCTCTTGTGGACAAATTGGCTAAGTCACCACACTTTCACTGTGGACATTGCGAGTTCGAACCTCGTCGAGAGTACAAAAATTACAGTCCTTTAGCCCAACAGGAAGAGGCATTGGTCTTAGAAACCAATTAGTAACAGTTCGAATCTGTTAAGGACTACTTTTTAATGATAAATGATGAAATATGAATGATGAAAAAGGGGTTAAGTTGTTGTGTTTCAATATTTTATGAAAACTTTTATTTGAAAAGTTCTTTGATACTGAGGGGGCGTTTTTTGAAATGGGCTGGCATGTTCCAAGGCAAGGCGAGTATGATTTGCAATCACGCTGTGGTGAGTTCGATACTCACTCGGTCCACTTTCGAGATTTAGAAACAGGTGTATAGCTCAATCGGTAGAGTGGCGGTCTCCAAAACCGTTGGCGAGGGTTCGAATCCTTCTGCGCCTGCAAAAAAGGAGATGTAGCACAACGGCGGTGCAACGGATTGTCTATCCGAAGGCTGCGGGTTCGAGTCCCGTCATTTCCGCAGGTAGGGACGAAACATTTTGCGTCTTTACACAACGTACTCGTAGCTCAATGGTAGTAGCAATCGGCTGTTAACCGATAGGTTGAAGGTTCGAGTCCTTCCGAGTCCGCAAGCATTTACGGAAATAATTTAATGGTAGAAGGCATGTTTTGGGAGCATGAGGGTGGCAGTTCGAGTCTGTCTTTCACTTAAAATGGACGAGTAGCTCAGTTGGTCAGAGCGTCCCGTTGAAGGCGGGAAGGTCGGTGGTTCGATCCCACCTGCGTCCACCAGTTTGGTTATTAGTTATTCGTTAATGGTTGTTAAACAATCAGTTGTGTAACTAATTACTGTTTTTCAAACTATAACGACCAATAACTAATCCCTAATAACCAATAACTAATAAAAAAGAGTTTCTAACTACTAAAACTACGACGATGACACGCTTGAAAATTTCAAGATGGCAGCTATTGGTAGCCCTCGTTTTGGCGAGACGCGTCGTAGTTGTCTTTAAGCCCGAAATCAAACTCGCCACTTTATTGATGTTGGCTTGGTTGGGCAATGAGTATTTAAACTCAACCGCTGATTATGGCGTTTGTATTTTGGCATTATTGCAAAAATATCGCCGTTTGATAGCCTAATTTTAAATTTGCAGCAAAAAAAGGATTATGAAATTTGAATTAACCATACTTGGAACAAGTGCCGCCGTACCTTATCGCAACCGTTTTTTGTCAGGGCAAGTCCTGAACATGCACGAACGGCTGTTTTTGATTGATTGCGGCGAAGGTACTCAGATGCGTTTAATGGATTTGGGTATTAAGAAATCGAAAATCAACCATATTTTCATTTCGCATTTGCATGGCGATCACGTTTTTGGCTTGGTCGGCGTATTGACTTCGATGGCAATGGCTTCTCGCAAACGTTTTTTGACGATTTATGGACCAAAAGGCTTAGAAGAACTTGTTTTGATGACGTTTAGATTGACACATTGTATGTCACCTTTTCGCATTGAAATTGTTACGGTGGATGATACTGTTTCAACGCAACTGATTGATAATGAATATTATACAGTTCATAGTTTTCCATTAAAACATCGTGTACCTGCTGTTGGATATGTGTTTAAAGAAAAACTATTGGACAGGAGTATCAAAGTTGAGAAAATTAAGCAGTATGATATTCCTTTTACGGACATAAAAGCCATAAAAAAAGGTGCTGATTTCGTGGATACTGAGGGGGGCATTATTCCAAATGAGGAATTGACTTTGCCGCCATCGCAACCACGCTCGTTTGCTTATTGTTCAGATACCGCTTTTGACGAAGCGATTGCGACACATATATATGGTGTGGATTTGCTGTATCACGAAACGACTTTTTTGAACGATATGGCGGCACAGGCAGCTATTACAGGACATTCAACGGCTTTGCAAGCAGGACAAATGGCAAAATTGGCTCATGTTGGGCAATTGGTTACTGGTCATTATTCAAGTCGTTATGATGATTTGAATCTCATTTTGATAGAAGCAAAACAGGCGTTTGAAAACGTCGTTTTGGGCATTGATGGTCAGACATATAACGTGCCTTTTAAAAAACATTAAACAATATATTATTTGGGTATAAAAATGAAATAAATTTTTAAATTTTGATTCATGTTTACTTAATTTTATTGTTTTAGAATAATATTTTGAATTTTATAAATCAAATCATTACAATGAATCAAACTTTAACAATTAACGACCAAATCGAATTGACAGAAATTCGAGAAACGGATAAAGCTGCCTTAGTACAGCACTTGAATGACAAAACGATTTTTGACAATACGCTCATGATTCCGTACCCATACACTGAAACAAGTGCGGCGTGGTTCATCAATTTTGCCCGCGAAATGGAAGCAAAACATGGCTTTGTTGTGAAGTTTGCGATTCGCAAAAAAGGCGAACTGATAGGCGGTATTGGTTTGATGTTGAACGATAAAGAGAGTGCGAAACACAAAGCTGAAATCGGCTATTGGATTGCACAATCTGTTAGAAATCAAGGAATTATGACAAGTGTACTGAGGGGGTTCACCGATTTTGTTTTTGAAACAACGCCTTTGATACGCCTTGAAGCAGGGGTTTTTGAGCCGAATGTCGCTTCACAAAAAGCCTTAGAAAAAGCAGGTTTTGAACGAGAAGGTTTTAGCAGAAAGTTTTATGTCAAACCTGAAACGGGTTTGCCGCTTGATGTTGTGCTTTTTGCAAAAGTTAAATAGTTACTTTATAAAATATTGAAAAACAATGCGTTACGAAAAAGAAAACAAACGTTTTTTTCATGCTTCGCCTCGCCGTTTTCAAGTCGGACAGACTTTGACAGCGTCACGACAAGTGAAAAAAAATTATCAGTGGTGCGAGCAAGGCATTTTCGTAACGGATAAACCTGCGGCGCATCACACGATATATTATGACATCCAAAACAAGGGTTGGCATTTGTACGAAGTTGAACCATTGTGCCGTATGAAACGCGGTTGGTATGTCGCAGAATGGATTGCTAATCAAGTCGTTATCATAAATTATGTGGGTGTCATTGGCGGTCGTTTAGGGAATTTTATTTCAGGTCAGACATTGCAAAATACCAAACCGTTTTTGTCATTGAACAAACCGCCTTTTCAAGCCTTCGTTGTGCCGCATGATTCAGAATATCGGACTTGTTTCGAGGGCGAATACGCCAAACCGAATGGCGAAATGAGCGAAACATTGCTCAATAAAGGTTTTGAAAATTACGATTTTGCGGAAGCCTGGGCAAAAGCCAAAGCGCAAAAAGGTGACATTATTTACATTTTTGACCGTCGAAAAAACGGCAATACACAGCGTATTCGTAAAGAACGTGTTAAGGTTTGAGAGTTACTGATTTTCAATTAGTTATATCAAAAACCATACACAAAATACAACAAAGAATATAGTCAGTTTTAGTTTGTATGATTCTCTCATTGAGTAGCGTCAGTAATGCTTTTAAGCGTGCTGGCGTTTTTTTGTTTTATGTCAATATCAACAAACCGACAACAACCAAAATAAAATAACTCGCCAAAGAAACCGCACCCGCATAGTCTTTCGCAACACGTTGCCCAAAAAACAAAGCCAACAATGAAACACCTGCCAACATCAAACCCGCATAAGCCCAAATTTCGCTGCCCAAAAATAAGGAAACAGTACCGATTGCAGAAGTTATGCCCGCAGCAACTTCCAAAATTGTAATCGTTGGCATCAACAAACTGACTGTTTTACTGAGGGGGGAGTTTTTGAAATGGTCTTTGAAATAATCGAGATTGCCTTTATAATCAAAAACTTTATCCAAACCTGATTGTAGAAAAAGGATAGACATAAAAGCGGGAACGAGCATTTTTACAAGCGTAAAACTGCCGATATTGCCCATTAAGTCGAATAAAAGTGTCATTTTTTTAAGATTTTTAGTTTTGTATGTGAAAAAATAAATGTAAAGAAAGGTGCAATTTAACACTATTTTCTTGATTTGGGGCAATTCTATCCCCACGCATTGTCTTTTTTCCCTTAACTTTGTCACTATAACCAAGCTTAAAATTGGTTACATAAAATATGCCTAATGATACGAATCAATACATGGTGGATTTCTCAATGCCCACTGTTTTAACAGACCGTTTTTCGAGTCGGATACCCGAACAGCGTTCCGTCATAAATGAATACTTTTCAGAAGGTAAATTGGTCAGTTATGCCGTTTCGCTTGAAAGTGGCAAGGTTTGGGCTGTTTTTAATGCGGATACTGAAGCAGAAGTTTTGGTGATGATTCGTGCTTTGCCTTTAACGCGCTACATGAAATACGTGATTTGTCCATTGACTTTTTATAATGTCTTTACAACTCAAGTGCCTTATTTTTCAGTGAATTAAACTTATGAAACAACTCATCGAGTGCGTACCCAATTTCAGTGAAGGACGCGACCCCTCCCTAATCCGTCAAATTACAGCCGAAATCGAAGCCGTTGAAGGTGTTCAACTCCTCAATGTTGACCCTGGCAAAGCGACAAATCGGACGGTTGTTACCTTTGTTGGCGAGCCTGCCGCAGTCGTTGAAGCGGCTTATAGAGCCATAAAAAAGGCAGCAGAAGTTATTGATATGTCTCGTCATACAGGCGAACACCCGCGTATGGGTGCAACAGATGTTTGTCCGCTTGTGCCAATCGCCAATATCACGATGGCAGAGACAGCAGAGTGGGCGAGGAGGTTGGCTGAAAAAGTTGGTGACCCCCTCAGTATTCCCGTCTTTTTGTACGAAGCAGCGGCGACAAGACCTGAA
>JAYTMI010000797.1:0-15671 GCA_043728625.1 Saprospiraceae bacterium
TGGAACGTGTTAAATTGTACAATCCACAAGCGGCTGCAAATGTGAAAGAAATTCACAATTTACGTCCAATTCCACAGAAGCAAATTGACCTTTCAGAAGGAGGCAATACTGCTTTCCCGCAGAATCCTGGTTATTAATTTTGAAATACTTACAAGTTGAGGTTGTCTCAAAAGGTATTTCAAGTTTTTTTGTTCCGAATATTATTCTTTTTGAAGGCATTTATGTTCGGGGAACTTTTGAAGTTCCCCGAACATGGCAACAGAAACAAAATAATATTTGAGCTTGAAATTTTCGTTTTGCCTTTTGAGACAGCCTCAACTTTATCCTATACTTCTTACCCCCCTCAGTAAAAAAGCCGTGCTACTCATTATGGTGCGGCTTTTTTAGTTTTTTCTCATTAATTCAACTAAAAAAGTGAAAAAAATAACATTACTGCTTGCGTTTTGTGCTTTTTATTCATTGTCATGGTCACAAACCAAGACATACTCCGAGCGCATAGCTGAAACAGTTATGACTAAATACCCAGATTCCATAGTGGTTAAAAAAATGCTCAACCACATGCTACAAGACAATCAAGGTGTTGACCCAGACAAACGTCCCGCAAGTTGGGAATATGAACAAGGCGTTGTCCTAAAAGGTATTGAAAGACTTTGGTTAGAAACAGGCAACGTGCGCTATTTCAATTATTTTAAAAAAATGATTGACCTTTTCGTACGTGAAGACGGTACAATTCGCACGTATGATTTAAACGAATACAACAGCGATTATATCCCTCCAGGCAGACTCCTTTTGACCCTTTTCAAAGAAACCAAACAAGAAAAATATAAAAAAGCAGCTGATTTACTGCGTAAACAATTGACGTGGCAGCCCCGAACAAAAGAAGGTGGCTTTTGGCATAAACTCAAATACCCCTATCAAATGTGGTGCGATGGCTTGTATATGACCAGTCCGTTTTATGCTGAATACAGTTTGATGTTTAACAAAACGAAAGACTTTGATGATATTGCTAACCAATTTATTTGGGCTGAAAAGCATTTTAGAGATACTCAAACAGGTTTATTGTATCATGGTTGGGACGAAAGTAAAAATCAAAAATGGGCAAATCTACAAACGGGTCGTTCGCCCGAAGTGTGGACACGCGCGATGGGTTGGTACGCCGTTGGTTTGACCGAAGTTTTGGATTATTTGCCTAAAAATCATCCAAAACGCAGTGATTTGATAAGCATTTTACAAAGGTTGGCACCTGTTTTTACTAAATATCAAGACAACGATTCAGGCACTTGGTATCAAATAACCGATAAAGGCACTTGGAAAGGCAACTATTTGGAGGCTTCTGGGTCGTGTATGATTGTTTTTACATTAGCCAAAGGCGTGCGTAAAGGTTATTTGGATAAAAAATATCTAACCGTTGCCAAAAAAGGCTATACAGGTATTTTGAAAATTTTTATAACGACAGACGAAATAGGCACTGTTCACCTCATCAATACATGCAGTGGTGCAGGTTTGGGTGGCGTACCTTATCGTAGTGGTACTTTTGATTATTACATCAATGAACCTTTGAGAACTGATGATATGAAAGGCATCGGTGTTTTCATACAAGCCGATTTAGAAATGAAAAATAATAAATAAACAATCGTAAAATGAAATCATTCACTTTTTTACTTTTAATGGCGACTATAATGCTTGCTTGTGAAAAACCAAAGGCAAATACTGAGGGGGGGCAAAAACAACTGCGCCACGTTGTCATGTTCAAATTTAAGGACAGCACAAGCACCGCTGATATTCAAAAAGTCGAAGCGGCGTTCCGTGCATTACCTTCAAAAATCAAGGAAATCAAATCCTTTGAATGGGGTACAAACAACAGTCCTGAAGGCTTAAACAACGAGTTTACGCATTGTTTTTTCCTCACATTCGCATCCGAAGCTGACCGTGCCGTTTATCTCCCCCACCCCGACCACAAGGCATTTGGGGCGGTTTTGACACCGCATTTGGATAAGGTTATGGTGCTGGATTATTGGGCAAAACATTAACTCGTAGCACGGATTTTAATCCGTTAATGTACTATTTTAGAACAGTGAATTGCACTATTTTAGAACAGCGGAACGCCATATTTTAGAATAGCGGAACGCCATATTTTAGAATAGCGGATTGAAATCCGCACTACCACAATTACTATGTTTTTTAAAAAACTACTCATTTTCCTTCTTTTTTGTCCACTTTTACTGAGGGGGCAATCTTACAACACCGCAAAACCTTGGGCATATTGGTGGTGGCTTGGCAGTGCCGTTGATGAACGCGGCATCACAAAGAATTTGGAAGACTTTGCAGGTGCAGGTTTTGGCGGTATGCACATCATTCCTATCTATGGTGTCAAAGGCGAAGAAGCCAAATTTTTACCTTTTTTGAGTCCAAAATGGGTCGAAATTCTGGAATATACCGTCAAAGAAGCCAATCGTTTAGGCTTGGGCATAGATATGACGGTTGGTACAGGCTGGCCATTTGGTGGCAGTCAAGTCACTGAAACCGATGCAGCGAAGTCCTTTAAAATCAGAAAAGACGATGCTGGTAAATATGTTTTAGACGTTGTGCCGACAAAACAAAAAGTCAAACGTGCTGCCCCTGGAGCCGAAGGTTGGGTTGTTGACCATTTTGATACGACCGCTTTAAAGCATTATTATGAGCCTTTTGATGCTGTTTTTTCTAAAAAAAACATAGGTGTTCGGGCATTTTACAATGACTCTTATGAGGTGTATGGGGCGAATTGGACAGCCGCTTTTTTCAAAAAATTCAAATTACTGAGGGGGTATGATTTGGCTGAAAACCTCGATGTTTTGGCAAAAGATACAGCCGTAACAGACCGTGAAAAACGTATTTGGTCAGACTATGCCGAAACACTTTCAGACCTACTTTACGATGGTTTTACTAAGAAATTCAATAGTTTTGCTAAGAAATATGGCAAAATGACCCGCAACGAGTCACATGGTTCACCTGCCAATATCCTCGATTTATATGCCTTGAATGATTCGCCCGAATCAGAATTTTTTGGCAGCAAAAATTACAATATTCCACTCTATCGCCAAGACCCCGATTATGAAGAAAAACGTTTTGGCGTGCCAGGCGATATAGTTTTGAAACTCGCTTCGTCGGCGGCAAATGTGGCGGGTAAACGGTTTACAAGTTCTGAAACAGCGACTTGGCTCGGCAATCATTTCAAAGTGTCGTTGTCTCAAATCAAACCGATTATTGATGAATCGTTTTTGGGCGGCATCAATCATATTTTCTTTCATGGCGTGCCTTATTCGCCGCCCGAAGCACCTTTTCCGGGTTGGTTGTTCTATGCTTCGACAAATTTTAATCAGCAAAGTCATTTTTGGAACACTTTACCACAACTCAACGGCTATATTGAACGCTGTCAAACGCTTTTACAAAACACCAAACCTGATAACGATATTTTAGTTTATTTTCCCATTTATGACCTGTGGCACACCGCAGGACGCAGCAGTAAAACGCATACGCTTGATATACATACGATTATCAAACAAGGTATGTTCAATACACCTTTGGGACGTGTAGTTAATCAACTTAAAAACGATGGTTATGCCTACGATTTTGTTTCTGATAGACAACTCATTGCCTCAAAAGCCATTGGAAATCAATTGATTACTGAGGGGGGGCAAAAATACCGCGCTGTCGTTGTGCCACCGATTGAGTATTTGCCTTTGGCAACTTTAAAGGCTTTGGAGAAAATGCAAAACGAAGGCGTTTTAATCGTTTTTATGGAAAAATTGCCGCGCACAGTCAATGGCTTTTTCGAGTTCGAAAAACGTGAAAACCAATTCAAAGGCACTTTGCGCCGCTTTGTAGCGCATAAAAGTGGTTATGCACAAGTATTTGAAAATCAAAAGATTAGAAAAGAAAATGCTGCTCAAAATGGCTTGCAATTTATCCGCAAAAAAACAGAAAATGGGCGTTTATACTTCATCGCTAATCAAGATCAAAAATTTAAAAACGACTCAATTCAACTTTCTACAACGGCTGAATCCGTTCAACTTTTTGACCCCTTGCATCAAACAAAACGGTTTATTGATTTTAAAAAAATAGGAAAAGATAAGATCCAAATTCCCTTGAATTTAGTGTCTGGTGAAAGTGTTTTTATAGAAACATTTGACACCCCCCAACCCCAGAGGGGAGCAGCAGAACTCAAAACCCAAAACGCCAAACCCAAAACCGAAACAATACTGAGGGGGTCGTGGCAAGTGGATTTTGTGAAGGGAGAACCTTCCCTACCTAAAAGTTTTAAAATAGAAAAACTGGATTCGTGGACAGATATAAGTACCGATACGATGGCGCAATATTTCAGCGGAACAGCACGATATACATTGAATTTCAATTGTTTAGATAATCAAATTGGTAAAACAGGTTGGCTTGAATTGGGCGATGTTAGAGAAACAGCAGTTGTGAAATTGAACGGTAAAACGCTCGGCACAGCTTGGTGTTTGCCTTTTAAAGTGCCGATTACTGAGGGGGTGCTTTTGAAAGGAAATAACAAACTTGAAATTGAAGTGACCAACCTTTCAGCAAATAGAATCCGTTATTTGGACAAAAAAGGCGTTGAATGGCGCAAGTTTTACGACATTAACTTCGTGGATATTAGTTATCGTCCTTTTGATGCGTCGAATTGGTTGCCTGTGTCCTCAGGTTTGTTGGGTGAAATACGATTAATCACAAATTGAGAAAGGTGTAAAGGTTTTATGAATAGTTGAAACAAAAACGGTTTTTATACACAAATAAAATTTATTTTTGCTTGATAAAACGATTTTAAAACATAAATAAATTTAACTATGAAACAAAATGGTAAAATCATCCTTTTTCAAGAAAAACAAATTCGCCATGTGTGGTATAATGAGGAATGGTACTTTTCAATAATTGATGTTGTAGGCGTTTTGTCAGAATCGAGCATTCCAAGTCGTTATTGGAACGATTTGAAGCGTAAAATATCAAAAGAAAGCAATGCGAATGAACTTTACGAAAAAATCGTAAAGTTGAAAATGCTATCATTAGACGGGAAAGAACATCCCACAGAGTGTGCGAATCGTCAAACTTTATTACGGATTATCATGTCAATCCCATCACCACGAGCAGAACCATTCAAACAATGGCTTGCTCAAATTGGAGAAGAGAGGATTCAGGAAATTGAAAATCCCGAATTGGCCATTGACCGTATCCGAGAGATTTATAAAGCAAAAGGTTATTCTGATGAATGGATTGTTGCAAGACTTAAAGCCATAGAAACACGCAAAGAATTGACTGATGAGTGGAAAAAAAGAGATGTAAAAGAAGGACAAGAGTATGCGATTTTAACTGCCGAGATAGCTAAGGCAACCTTTGGTTTGACGCCAAATGAGCATAAACAGCTTAAAAACTTGGAAAAACAGAACCTTCGTGACCACATGACTAAACTTGAGCTCATTTTTACAATGCTTGGTGAGGAAATGACTCGTGCGATTGCAGTTCGAGATGATGCCCAAGGTTTTGTGGAAAATCAAGAAGCGGCTTTGAAAGGTGGAAAAGGTGCGGGTAAAGCATTGAAAAATGCAGAAGAATATACAGGAATTAAAGTTGTTTCAAGACAAAACTTTTTAGAACAAAGTGAAAACCTGATTCAAGACGAACTACCCGAAGGTTTGGCTCATCTTGAAAACAATGATTAAACAAAATTATTTTATGAAAAACACAATATTTGCGCTTGTTTTAATGCTCAATTTCCTTGATGCCGATGCTCAACATACGATTGATATACCGCTTTATGAAGGCGACGTGCCTAACAACAAAGCAGTAGAAAATCTTGAAAAAATCACTATGGGCGGCGGTGTATTTCGCATCGCCGATGTCTCAAAACCGACTTTGACGCGCTTTATCCCTTTAAAGCCAAATGGTCAGTCGGTTATCATTTGTCCAGGCGGAGGATATTCGATTTTGGCAGCAAACCATGAAGGGGTTGATGTTGCTAAGGCTTTCAATGAGTTGGGAATAACGGCTTTTGTCTTGAAATACCGCATTCCAAGCGACCGAACGAATGTAGATAGAAGCGTCGCACCTTTGCAAGATGCTCAACAAGCCATCCGTTTGGTAAGGAAAAATGCGGCAAAATGGGGTTTAAAAGCCGATAAAATAGGCATAATGGGCTTTTCTGCGGGCGGTCATTTAGCGGCAACAGCGACGACTCATTTTACGATGAAAGCAGACCCCTCAGTATTGGATACGACTTCAACCCGTCCAGATTTTTCAATTTTGATATATCCTGTCGTCAGTTTTGTAGCGGACATAACGCATAAAGGTTCACGTAACAACTTGATTGGTGATAAACCAACGGCTGAAAAAACAGAACTGTTTTCAAATGAATTGCAAGTAACGCCTCAAACGCCGCCGACTTTCTTGGTTCATGCGGCTGACGACGGTGCAGTCCCTGTCGAAAATAGTATTCGTTTTTATCAAGCATGTATTAAAAATAAAGTACCTGTGGAGATGCACTTATATCCAAAAGGCGGACATGGATTTGGTATGAACAATCGGACTACGGAGGATAAATGGTTTGACAGATTGGCTAATTGGTTGAAAACGATGTAGTTAGTTGATAATTGATAGCTGTTAATGGATAATATTTCACAGAAATTATCAACTATCATCGAATATCTGCTTTGGTGAAAGAATTTCAATCGCTAAAAGTGGCGTTTCCTGTGAGCGAATGACATCGGTTTTCCTCGTTCTTGTTCATACTGCATTTCCACGTTGTCAACGGTTGGTTGTACTTCAGTTGCAGTATTAGTGGTTGTTGAATATGTTGTTAAAACTTCCATGCTTATAATATATTAAACAAAATTAGCTTTTTGAAACCATTTTCGCAAACGATTGCGTGAATTGTTTAGCATGATAAGCGAAAAAATATTTGACTCAACGTAACTTTGGTGAAATTTAAAAATACAATTTCAATAACAAAGTTAGGGTAATTTAAGACCTAAAGCCATAAAATGCACGAGTGCTAGAGGACAGGTTATCCTAATAAATTTTTAACAAAAAAACAAGAATTTTATGAAAAAGACTGCGCTACTCTTAGCCTTTTTTTGTGGCTTTGCTCAGGCAACATTTTCTCAAGTTGAAAGTTGGACTCCCCTTTTTGACGGGATGAGTTTGAGAGGTTGGAAACAATTGAATGGGAAAGCTCTATACACAGTTGAAAATGGCGAAATTGTTGGTACAACGGTTGCCAACACGACGAATTCTTTTCTTTGTACAGAGCAGGATTATGGTGATTTTATACTAGAATTGGACTTTAAAGTGGAGAATGCCATGAATTCGGGCATTCAATTCCGCAGTTTGTCATCGCCGGATTATCAAAACGGTCGGGTACATGGCTACCAAATGGAGGTTGATCCGACGGATAGGGCTTGGTCAGGCGGCATATATGATGAAGCGCGGCGAGATTGGTTGTACATTCCGAACATCAATCCAGAGGGCAAAAAGGCTTTTCGGATTGGGCAATGGAACAAATACCGAATCGAAGCCATTGGAAACGTGCTGCGGACCTGGATAAATGATATTCCTGTATCGCATCTGATTGACGACATGACTGCCAAAGGTTTTATCGCTTTACAGGTTCATGCCATCTATGGCGACATGAAGGAAGGTATGAAAATCCGTTGGAAAAACATCAAAATTCAAAATTCAAACCTCAAACCTCGTCCGCTGGATAATTGTCCAGTTATCAATCTAATGCTTAATACTTTGTCAGAACAGGAGAAAAAACAAGGCGTGAAACTCTTGTTTAATGGTAAAGACTATACAGGTTGGCGCGCTGTTCATGGTGATAAAATGCCAGAAAAACATTGGTCAGTTGTGGATGGTACTATCAATGTCAGTCCTTCTGATGGCTCTGAAACGGGTAATGATATTGTTACAAACGAACAATATGGGGCTTTTGAATTGACTTTTGACTTCAAATTGACTGAGGGGGCTAATTCAGGTGTGAAATATTTTGTCAATGAAGCCTTTGATTCAGGTGGCAAATCGGGTATTGGTTTAGAATATCAATGTTTGGATGATGAAAAACACCCTGATGCTAAAATGGGTGTAGTGGGCAACCGGACCTTGGCAAGTCTCTATGATTTGATTCCAGCAACAAAATTGGACAAACGCTTTCAGCGAAAAATTGGGCTTTGGAATCAAGGTAGAGTCGTTGTTTATCCAAATAACATCGTTCAGCACTGGTTAAATGGCTTTAAAGTTGTCGAATACGAAAGAAAGAGTAATATTTACAATGCCTTAGTTGCCAGAAGTAAGTATGAAAAATATGTCGGTTTTGGCGCAGGTGACAAAGGGAATATTCTGTTACAAGACCATGGCAATAATGTGTCTTTTAAGAATGTGAAAATTAGAGAGTTGAAGTAATTAAGGAACACCTTTACGAAAGTTTTAAACTTTCGTAAAGGTGTTAAATTATTGATTTTCAATAATTTATTTAATATTTTTTATGATTTAGAAAATTACATTTAGAAACATTATAATTTTAAACCGATGGAAAATAATTCTGAAATCATTATTTATCAAAGCCACGACGGACAGACAAAAGTAGATGTTCGTATTGATGGCGATACTGTTTGGCTGTCACTTAATCAAATCGCTGAATTATTTCAAAGGGATAAATCGGTGATTTCAAGGCATATTAAAAATGTATTTGATGAAGGTGAATTGGAAGCCTCATCAGTTGTTGCAAAAAATGCAACAACTGCCGCAGATGGAAAAATCTATCAAGTTGATTATTTCAACCTCGATGTCATCATTTCCGTAGGCTACCGTGTGAAATCACAACAAGGTACGCAATTTCGGATTTGGGCAATAAAACGGTTGAAAGAATACATCATCAAAGGCGACCTCTTAGTATTAAAGCTCGAAGAAGTCATTAAAAAACTAAAATTATAATGAAAAATAGACATTTTATTGCTTTTTTACTTGGATTTAGTGCAATAACACTACTTGCACAAACCAATTCGATGCAAAAATCACCGTCTCTTACTGAGGGGTCGGCTGAAAGCGTCGGCATATCATCTGAAAGATTGAAGCGGATTGATGCGATGCTGCAAAAATCGGTTGACCAAAAAGAGATACCGGGCGCAGTTGCTATTGTCTGCCGAAATGGTAAAATTGTTTATCAAAAAGCCTTTGGTTCGGCGGATAATACGGCGGGGCGAGCGATGAAAACGGACGATATTTTCCGCATAGCGTCTATGTCAAAAGCGGTTACTTCAACTGCCGTGATGATGTTGTGGGAACAGGGTTTGTTTCAACTCGATGACCCGATTTCGAAGTATATTCCTGAATTTAAAAACCCCTCAGTATTGGACAGTTTAACAATGTCTGACACGACTTATACGACTAAATCGGCAGGTAAAGAAATTACGATACGGCATCTTTTGACGCATACCTCTGGGCTTGGTTATGGTGTGATTGATGGCGATACACGTTTCAAAGCGATATATAAAAAAGCGGGTATTGTTGATTTATTCACGACTGAATCGGTCAAAATAGGCGATAATGTTAAGAAATTGGCGAAATTGCCACTGCATCATGTGCCAGGCGATAAGTTTGTTTATTCAGAAGGTTTAGATGTTTTGGGCTATTTTATTGAGGTGATTTCAGGTATGCCTTTCGATGTGTATCTGAAAACGCATATTTTCGACCCCCTCAGTATGAACGATACTTATTTCTATTTACCCAATGAAAAAGCCAATCGTTTGGTTAAAATTCAAACAAAAACAGGCGATAATTGGACTTCTTTTACAGACAATTTCTATGACCCAGATTATCCGATCAAAGGAGCAAAAGCCTTTTTTTCAGGCGGTGCGGGTTTGTCGAGTACAGCTAAGGACTATGCCACTTTCCTCCAAATGTATCTGAATAATGGTGAACTGAATGGCAAACGCTTATTGAGCCGCAAAACCATTGAATCTATAATGATGAATCAAGTAGGTGACTTGTTGGGCGGTGATAAAGCCGACCAAAACTACGGTTTGGCTTTTGGTTTATTGACAGAAAAAGGCGTTTCAAAAGGCGGTTTGGGCAGTGAAAACACCTTTGTTTGGGGTGGTTATTTCAATACAAGTTATTTCGCTGACCCAAAAGAGAAAATCATAGGTGTGATTATGAAGCAAACGCAGAAGGTGAATGACAATAATAACAGTGGTCGGTTTAGGGCTTTGGTAATGCAGGCAGTGGACAATTAAACTTGAAGGTTTTATGCAGCACAATACTTTTTGAAATGCGTTTAAACAATTAATTATCAATGGTTAACAACCTTACACAGGTTTTGAAAATTAGACAGATTTGTCAAAGGTTTTCTCCGCGTTCAAGGATATCGAGGATTTTGTTTTTGATATTAATGTACTTATCAAGCACAAAAACATTTTCACAAACACCCTGTTATTTGGTAGCTCAAGTAAAAGATGCACAATCTGGTAAGCCTATTAGCGGTGCATTATTGGTGCTCGATGGGAATGAAACAGGTGTCGAATCTGATGCTAACGGTGACTTAAGAATGCCGATGACTTGTTCGGAGCATGTCCTTGGTTTCAAGTTTATTGGATTTAAGCCGTATTCAAAAAAGATGGATATTACTGGCGATACCCCCCTCAGTGTTGAAATGGAAAATATCTCAACGCAGCTTGAAGAAGTTGTTATTACCTCTCAATCGGCGGTGCGGACAATGGAAACCCCTGCATTGGGTGTTAATATGTTGAGTATTAAAGCGGTTCAAAAACTACCTCCCGCGGCGGGTGAAGTGGATATTTTGAGAAGTTTGCAGATGTTGCCCGGTATTTCGTCGGTTGGCGAAGGCGCAAATGGCGTGAATATTCGGGGTGGTTTTGTTGACCAAAATTTAATATTATTGGACAATATGCCGATTTTTAATCCAACGCATTTGTTGGGTCTCTTTTCGTTGTTTCCGACTGATGCGATTCGAGAAATGCAGATTTATAAAGGGTCAATTCCTGCCCGTTATGGTGGTAAAACGGCGGGCGTTTTAGATGTGAAATTGATTGAACCCAATTTAGAGGATTTTAAAGTAAGAGGTGGTGCAGGCTTGATTTCTAACCGTTTGCAAGCAGAAATACCGATTATCAAAGGTAAATTGGCTTTTATGACCTCCGCCAGATTTTCTTATAATGAGTATTTGATTAATTTCTACAATAATGTTCTGGTCGGTTCAGTGGGTCGAAAACGTATTCCGAACAACAAACCTCAATTTTATGATTTTGCTAATAAAGTATTGTGGCGACCGACCGAAAAAGATAATATTACTTTTACAAGCTATTTAAGCCACGATGCCTATCGTGTGGATTCATTGTTTGGTGTTGCGAATGTTGTGCCACGACAAGCGACTTTGGAATATGGGCATCAAAATTTTGCATTGCGTTGGAATCATTATTTTTCTGAAAAAATGAATTTCAATTTGTTGGCGGTTTCTTCCAAATACAGTTCAAATACAAGTGCAAAGGAAGTGAGAACGGGTTTTGATTTTGATACTGAACTGGATTATCGCAACGCAAAAGCTGAAATGACTTTTGCGCCTGATAAAAAACAACGCATCAATTTTGGCGTAACTGTGACGCATACAGGCATTAGTCCTGCTGATCTCTCTCCTACTTTTGCATCGTCCGTTTCGACCATTCATTTGCAAAGAGAACAGTCATGGGAAGCGGCTTTGTTTGTTTCTGACGAATATGAATTGTCGAAAAACTTGTTGGCAGAGGTCGGATTGCGTTATGTCAATTATTGGAATTTAGGTCCTTACAGCTTGCCAAATTACGCATCAGATGCGCCAAAATCCTTGTTTTCGATAACAGATACCATGTTTTTTGGCAAAAATGCCGTTGAATCGCACTATGCACGTTTTGAGCCACGTATTGGCTTGCGGTATAAATTGGGCGAAGGTAGTTCGGTCAAAGTCGGTTACAATAGGATGAATCAATTCCTACAAATGATTGCCAATAACGCAACGCCATTGCCCAATGCGCGGTGGAAAACGGCGAATCGTTATATGAAACCAGCACAAAGTGATTTGGTGTCAATAGGGTATTTTCATGACACTAAAAGCCGTATTTGGGAATGGTCTTTTGAAGGTTATTACCGCTGGCAACGCGATATATTTGACTATTTGAATGGCGCAGATTTGTCCACAAATGCACTCGTCGAGACGCAATTACTGAGGGGTACTGCAAAAGCGTATGGTGCAGAATTGTTGATCAACAAAAAGAAAGGGGTGATGACAGGTTGGTTGAGCTATACTTACGCCCGAAGTTTTGAACAAATCACGGGTGACATTCCCAATTTACAGAAGCTGAACAACGGCGATTGGTTTCGCACAGCTATTGATAAACCCCACACACTCAATATCTTACTGAATTTTCAGACGGAACGACACAATGCATTGTCTTTCACTTTTGTCTATAGTACAGGGCGACCGTACACTTCGCCTGTGAGTTTTTACAAAAATGGATTCAATATTTTACCTGTTTATACTGACCGCAATAATGCACGGATTTCGGACTATCACCGCCTCGATTTTTCATGGTTGATAACGAATCCTTCGATGGTTAAACGTCGTTGGGAAGGTTCATGGATAGTGACTATTTACAATATTTATGGTCGCAAAAATGCGTTTTCTTATTTCTTCAATCCGGCATTGTCGTCTTTCAAACCATTCAAAGTGAGTGTGTTTCCAATACCATTGTTTTCATTAACGTACAATTTCAAATTTGAATAAGATGTCAAATAATAGAATAAAAATGTCTAAAATACAGGCTTTATTTGGGTTTTTAATGCTTTTGGGTTTGAGTAACTGCCAATATCCGGTGGACAATTCGACCTTGCCAGATGCCAAACAATACATTGTTATTGATGCAGAATTGACAGAATTGTACGGCAAGATCAATGTTGCCTACACGCTCAACAGCCTAACATCGTTGGGAGGCTATTCGTTTGCTAAGCTCCCAGTAGCGGTAGCTTATGTGTTGGACAGTAAAGGTGTTCGGACGAATTTTGTGAAGACAGATGGGACGGCAAATACGGCTTTTAATGGCGTAGTCGGTGAAACTTATCGTCTTTTTGTAGAAGTAGATGGCAAAAAATATGAATCGAAACCTGAAACCATGCCTATTTGCCCTGAATTAGATTCAGTGACAACACCTTATCGAAGAGAAACTTTTAGAACAGCCGATGATTTATATTACGATGGTTTTGATGTTTATGCCAACACAAAAGACATAGCGGGTAAGGAAAATTTCTATCAATTTGATTGGATACATTATGAACGTGCACCTTTTTGCGATTCTAAATATCGTTCAGTCGAGGGTAAAGAAGTTTTAATTCCTTGCAATCCATTTGATTGTTGGAATATCGTTTACAACACACGCACCATTGTTTTGTCTGACCAACTGCGCGACGGGCAGGCTATTGCACATCGCGTTGTGCGGCTTCCATTCACAACGCCGCCGAATAAATACTATATCAAGGTGACACAACGTGCCATTACTCCCACAGTTTATACCTATTTGAAATCCATAGAAACGCAAACACAAAGCACCGGAACGCTTTTCGACGTGCCAGCTCAAACGCGGTTCAGTCCTAATGTCTATAATGTAAACAATCCGAGTGAGCAAATTTTAGGCGTTTTCAGCGTGGCGTCGTTTCGGAAAAAGGTTGTTTATATAGATATGCTTCAAAAAATTGTTGGTGCAACGGCAAAAACTTTTCAAAATAATACGCCATTTACATCAGATGTTTTCTTGAATACACCTTGTATTGAGGGTTTGTATCGAACGAAAATTAAGCCCGAAGGTTGGGTGGATTGATAAACGGCAATAATCAATATTTTACTCCCTCGGTTTGCCTATTCAAAAAGATAATTAAACGATAAAATAAATATTTTTTCATCTAAATTAAAATTAAAATTAAAAAACAATGAATAGACGTGATTTTGCTAAAAATACAGCCATTGCCAGTCTCGGTGCAATCGCTTTTAGCCCAAAGTCTTACGCCCGAATTATCGGCGCAAATGACCGTGTACGGGTCGGTTGCATAGGTTTTTCTGACCGACACAGAGCTTCTCATATTGCCCCTTTTAAGGCGTTGATGAAGGAGATGAATTTTGAAATGGTCGCTCTTTCTGACATCTGGAACCGCCGCCGCGAAGAAGGTAAAGCATTTACTGACAAGCAATTAGGTTCGGATGTCAAGGTTTTTCGCAACAATGAAGAGCTTTATGCTTCTAAAATGGTGGATGCTGTGTTTATCAGTACGGCTGATTTCCAACACGCTTATCACACGATTGAAGCGGTGAAAGCAGGTTGCGATACTTACACTGAAAAACCTTTGGCAGAAACAATGGCAGACAACCGTGCTGTTTTGAAAGCCGTAAAAGAGTCAAAACAAATTGTCCAAATTGGTTCGCAACGCCGCAGTGGTGAGAACTATTTTGCTGCTGAAGATTTTATCAAATCAGGCAAATTTGGTCCGATTGTTATGGTCGAATTGATGTGGAATGTCAATCAACCCGGTCGTTGGCGCAGACCAGAACTCACAAAAACGCTCAAAGAGTCGGATGTGGATTGGAAACGCTTCCTTATCAATCGCCCTGCTGACACCTTTGACCCGCGCAAATACTTAGAATATCGCTTGTTTTGGCCCTATTCATCAGGTATCCCAGGTCAATGGATGAGCCATCAAATTGATACGGTTCACTGGTTCAGTGGCTTGGCGCACCCACGTAGTGTTGTCGCAAATGGCGGTATTTATCAATGGAAAGATGGTCGTGTCAATGCCGATACCTTGACGGTTGTATTTGATTATGGTCCTGCCGATATGTCTTCGGGTTTCCAAGTACAATTCACGTCGCGTTTCTCAAATTCGGCGGGTGAAACTAAGGAATTGTACTACTCAAACGGCGGTATGATCAACTTGGATACCAACGAAATCTCTGACACAGGTGGTTTGCGTGAGCGCGAGGCAAAGGCAATGGGATTGAAAGCCAATTTGTTGTCGCCCATGAAATTGCAAGGTATGAAAGTTGAAACAGATGCCAATACAGGCGGCGACGGGTTGACATTCAACCACATCAAAAACTGGATGGAATGTGTCCGCAGTCGTAAACAACCGCATGGACCTATCGAAGCGGGTTATCAGCACTCAATCGCTACGATTATGTCGAATGCAGCATACCGTACAGGCTTGAAAGTGACTTTTGATGAAAAAACGCAAGAAGTCATGGCAGGTGGAAAGGTGTTTAAATACTAAAATTAGTTTGACCACAGATTCGACAGATTCGACTGATTTTCACTGATTTTTCCTTTTATCATCCCGTAAGGGAACTAAAAAATCAGTGAAAACCAGTCGAATCTGTCGAATCTGTGGTCTTAAAAAATCATATTTGAAAAATGAAAAAACTACTTCTAATTGCTCTTATACTGAGGGGTCTCCTTTGCGATGCCCAAACCGTCAAACTCATTCGCAACGATGCAGAACGCAAAGTGGATGTCATGGTGGGTGGACAATTTTTCACATCTTTTATCTATCCTGATGAAAAAATTTTGAAAAAACAAGTCCTTTTTCCGATAAAAACG
>JAYTMI010000798.1:0-7097 GCA_043728625.1 Saprospiraceae bacterium
GTGCCGTCAACGATGAGCAATGCACCGACTTCATGTGCGCGTTGGCTGATGCGTTTGAGGTCAAATTTTGTTCCATTTGCCCAATGCAGATGTGCCAATGCGACGATGGCTGTTTGATTGTCAATGCTGTCGAGTATGCGTTCGTTCCAAGTTTTGCCGCGCCCGTCTTGGATTTCAATGGGGTAGGGTATGGTTTTGATGGTCAGGTCTTTTTCTTTTGCTAACTCTCGCCACGTATAGATATTGCTTGGAAATTGCGCATCAGCGACAATAATATTTTGCCCTTTCTGGACTTTCACATTCTTAGCAACCGTTGCCATGCCGTAAGATACTGAGGGGATGATAGCCACCCTTTTAGATTCTTGGGCATGAGTGATTTTTGAAAATAAAACTTTCAGACGGTCAACGTCGCTGAAAAATTCATTGGGTGCAATGGTGTATGGTCGCAACTTGCGTATAGCTGCTGCCGCACCCGATTCCGCTACGGCTTTAGAAATAGGCGACATATAGGCACCATTGATATAATGCACATCGGCATCGAGATTAAAAAGATGTTTTTTACAATTAAGCATGTAATATTAATATTTATTGAATTGTTTAATATTAGTTTATCATTAAGACTTATTATATTAATTAAATAAAGTTGTTTTATTTTTACTAAAATAAATTTATATATTACTACTAAACGAATATAATTTAATACAAATAAATGTCTTTCATTTGTAGTTTAAAGTATTATATTCGGTATAATTATTAAAATTAAGTTGTACTAACTTAATTTGGTTATTTAATACAAGTATTCTTTGTTTTATGTCAAAATAAAACACATAAAGAAATAAATTTTATATTAAGCTAAAGTAGCGGTTAGCCCTTTTTTTCTTATCTTTGCATTGGTTATTACCTATTTTAATACTTAATTATTATTTAAATTAACAATGTTAGTTCTTTTATTTTTATTTTTATTATTGTTTTCAACATAAATGGGAAAAAAACATTTTAAAATTAAAATTTTAAATTTTACCTTAATTAGGTCTTTCTTAATAGAATATAATGCTATATCTTTGTGCTCTAAAACAATTCAAAATCTTTAGACATTATATTAGAATTTTTTATTAGATAAAAAACTCTTAAGAACTTTCTAAGTAATAGAAATAAAAGGGAATTCATATAAAAAACAAGCCATTTGAAAACAATCAAAACTCATCAAATCGCCGCAAGATATTTATTAGATTTTTCCGCATCACAATTAACACAATAAGAATTTAAAACGTATTAATGACACATTGAATAGCATTGTGTCTTGTGTTTAACTTTTTTATTTTTCAAATAAGTATATTATTTATATTTTAAGAAGAAACAAACCATTGATTAACAATATGTGAACAAAATTACTATGATATGCTAACTATTACTATTATTACTGTTGCCTATAACAGTGAAAAGACCATTGCGGACACCCTTAAAAGTGTTAGCAATCAAACTTACCCACACATCGAACATATCGTCGTTGATGGCGGCTCAAAAGACAATACTTTGTCTATTGTTCAAAAATTTAAACACATTACAAAAACGATATCAGAACCTGATTATGGTGTCTATGACGCTATGAACAAAGGGTTACGTATGGCTACGGGCGATGTTATTGGCTTTCTAAATTCAGATGATATTTATGCCGATAATATGGTTTTAGAACGTATTGCAAATGTATTTGAATTAAAGAACATTGACTCGCTTTATAGTGATTTAGATTTTTTTGAAAATCATGCGGATAATGTTGTTCGGGTTTGGAATGCTGGTCTTGTGAAGCGTCGCCGATTTTTGTATGGCTGGATGCCGCCTCACCCAACATTCTTCTGTAAGAAAAGTGTTTACGACCGGTTTGGTACGTTTGATATTGCTTTTAAACAATCAGCTGATTATGAATTGATGCTTAGATTGATTTATCGTCATGGTATTTCAATGCATTATCTACAAGGTGTGTCTATCAAAATGCGGACTGGTGGGTTGAGCAACGCGACATTCAAAAATCGTTGGCGAGCAAATCAGGAAGATGCTTTTGCTTGGCGTAAAAATGGTTTACAGCCCTATTTTTTTACAGCATGGCTAAAACCGCTGGCAAAATTGGAGCAGTTTAAATCTATTTATCGCGCCCTTAGAATCTTTAAGCAACAAGCAGGGCATATTTACAATAAAACCTCAAAACCGATTTTAACAGAAAAAACCCAACGTGTGGGGATGGAATTTACTCATTGATAAGTATTGAAATTTATTTGGAATTTATAAATATTAAACTTGTTTTTTGAAAACCATTAGGTAAACGTTATTTGGAACTTAAACATTTATTATTGAACCTTTAAACTGATCCAGAATCTACAATCTTTGATTTTTTTTGAATTAATCAAAACTTAAACGCCACAATTGGTAGGGCTAATCCAAAATAGTGGATTTTCTAACAGCTTTTTCCTTGTGACATGTGCTACTATTAACATACAGTTAGGTTAACGTCTAATGTATTTTAATGTATCAAAAATTTTATGATGTCAACATCTTGAAATAAGCCACTTCTTTGTTGCATTCTTTATATAAAAAATATGTAGTCAAGACACATGAAGGGCGAAGCCGTGTCTTATCAAAACCATTATTATGTTAGATTTCTTTTTTAAGAAAAACAAAAAAAGTGTTTTTAACTACTTTGAAGCTATTGAGGTAGATATACACTCACATCTGATACCCAGTATTGATGATGGATCGCCTAATTTGGCAACATCTATTAATTTAATTAAGCAGATGGGCGAATTGGGGTTTCAAAAAATAATTACCACACCGCATATTTCAGAACTGTACCCGAATAATGGTGATTCAGTTTTGGATGGTTTGATACTTATCAAGAAACAAATAGCTCGTGAGGGTATTGATATGGAATTGACTGTAGCCGCGGAATATATGGTCAATGATATTTTTGAAAAAAAACTCATAGACGATGAAGCACTATTGACTTTGCCAAATAAACATATTCTTATTGAAATGTCTCATTTGAGCGAGCCAATGAATTTTTTTAATGTTTTGTCTATACTAAAGTCTAAAGGTTATACACCCGTTTTAGCACACCCCGAGCGTTATAGGTTTTACAATAAAAATTTAGTTGAATATCAGAATCTTAAGAGTTGTGGCTGCCTTTTCCAACTCAATTTTTTATCTCTTATTGGCTATTATGGTCAAGCAATAAGCGATTGTTCGTGGCTTTTGATTAACAATAATATGATAGATTTTATTGCAACAGATATACATCATCAAAGGCATATTGAGGCGATTAAAAACGGTATGACTCCTGTGTGCCAACACATACTTGATAATTATCCTTTTCAAAATAAAACCCTATTTAGAAATAGACCTATTTCAGTATAATTTTGAGGAAATACTGAGGGGTGCATTCACATTACTGTAGTCAAAACCACCGTTTTCTATGAAAAAAAAAATACTTTTTTATTTAGTTATCTCTGTTTTTACAGCACTAACAAGCTGTGTTTCTCATAAAGAGTTACTTTATTTGAATGATTTGCCTCCAGAAACGGATATGTCGGACAGTATTATGAACATTGGTCTATCAGATTTGCGGATTCAGCCCGATGATTTGTTATCCATTACTGTGTCGAGCTACAATTTGGAAGCATCGAAACCATTTAATCCAGAGGGCAGTAGTATCCAAGCGATGGCTCAAGCCGTTCAAGGTCCCAATAATACGGTGGAAATGCTGGCAGGATATTTTGTTGATACACAAGGCTTTGTCGATTTTCCTGTTATTGGAAAGGTTAATGTTAATCGAAAAACCATTAGTGAGGCGCAAGAGTTATTTTATTCGAAACTCAGAGTCTATTTGAAAGATGTGGTTGTCAATATTCGCTACTTGAACTTAAAAATTAGTGTTTTGGGAGAGGTACAACGCCCAGGAACGATTCGGTTGGCAAACAAACGATTAACGATATTCGAAGCGATTGGTTTAGCGGGGGATATGACACCTTATTCTAATCGTTCCAATGTGATTATTATTCGAGAAAAAAATGGACGGCGGGCGATAAAACGGCTGAACTTACAGTCGTCAAAAATTTTTACATCACCTTTCTACTATCTCCAACAGAATGATGTAATTTATGTCGAACCGAACAAAACAAAGGTCAACACGGTTGCGGATAAATCCAGCCGTATTCTATCTTATGTGTCCGCAGCGGTTTCTGTTCTCGCTATTTCTTTATCCATATTAATAAGAAGGTAAAGTTTTTTATCCGTCGTTTTGCAAGCCTCCTCAGTATTATTATCAACAATTTTTTTTTTTACGACAAATTAATAAAAACATGATTGATCACACTGCATCTACAAAAGCTGCTGAAAATCCACTCAATAAGCCGCAGATGAAACATCTTGAGAGCAGTTCTAAAGATTATCTTTACTATTACTCCTTGTTACTCAACAATTGGTATTGGTTGGCTTTAGGTCTTATTATGGGCGTATCTCTATTTTATTTCAATATACGTTACAGCAAAAATGTATATAAAATATCCGGCTCCGTTCTGATAGAAGATGAGAATAAAAGCTCGGTGTCAAAAGAAGCCATTACAAAGGAATTAGGGTTCGGAAAAGAAGAATCAAATATGGAAGACCGCATTCGGATATTAGGCTCACCTGAGTTGATGATTCGCGTGGTTGATTCGCTTGGACTTAATGTAACTTATATCCAAGAAGGGCACGTTAAGAATTCTGAACTGTTTGGCGATAGCCCAGTTAAATTAATGTACTGGAATACTGAGGGGTCTGAAAAGTCATTTCAGTTGAAAATAAAATATTATGATTCTTTGCGGTTTACACTATATCGGACGGAGGATCAAACAGAACTTGTCAATTATGGTGCACCTTTTAGTTATGGCAAAAGAGAACTGGTGTTGAAAAAAGTGGGTAACTTATCAACGGAGTACCCATTGATTATCTCTGTCGGCGATCTTTACAATACAGCTGATTTGTTCCGTTCGCGGTTAGACATTTCACAGGCGGGGCGTTCCAGTATCCTCAATATTAGTACAACAGATGAAGTGCCAGAAAGAGGGGTTGCGATCATCAATCGTTTAGTCCGAGAATATGGTGTATCTATTATTGAGGGTAAAAATGATGCAGGACGCAAGACGATGGACTTCATCAATCAACGGCTCAACTATGTTGCTAACGAATTGTATAGCGTTGATAAACAAGAAGAAGGCTTCAGAAAAGATCGTTCTTTGCCCATTGCGGGAGCAGACATTACCAAGTCCTATCTTGAAAGATCGAATATCATGGGACAAAAAGTCTTGGCATTGGATGATCGGGCGAATGAGGTCAGGAACATTGAAAGTATCCTTATGGATAAATCAGAAAATTATCGCCCATTACCTTTTAGTTCAGAAGTTCAAAGCAGTGCGCCTTTGGTTGAGATGATTCGGCGTTACAATGCACTTATCAACGACCGCAACCTATTGAAGGAATCGGCAACAGAAAAGAACCCTATGTTGTCAACGCGCGATGAAGAGATGAAGAGTCTGAGAAATAATATTCTTATCAGTGTTCAGACCATCAAACAAGAAGTCAACGAGCAAAAAGAAAGATATAAGCAACAAATAATTCCGATTGAAAACCAAATCAATATGATGCCAACCAATGAACGAGAGTTGGCGCAAATCATGCGTGAGAAAGGTATCAGAGAGACCCTTTTCTTATTTTTGCTTCAAAAAAGGGAAGAAACAGCATTGACTGTGGCAGCACAAGCGGCTAATACGCGATCTCTTGAACGGGCAGCAGTAAGGGGTATTATATCGCCCAAACCCGTTCAAATGGCTTTGTTTTATTCGTTATTAGGGCTGATTATTCCAATATTAGGGCTTTATGTCAGAGATATATTCAACGATAAAGTTCATCACCGCTCTGATATAGACAAATACCTATCCATGCCTTTTGTGGGTTTCATCCCACATGTCCGAGGCAAACGCAACAAACTCATCATAAACGACAGCCATTCCATTTTAGCAGAATCATTTAGGTTACTTAGGAGTAATCTGCAAAATACTGCCGACCCACAAAAAAGCAGAACGATTCTCGTCTCCTCAACAATAAGTGGTGAAGGCAAAACTTTTATTGCGGCTAATTTAGCGTTGACATTGGGCTTGACGGGGAAAAAAGTGATTGTTATTGGTTTAGACCTACGGAAACCGAAATTAGAAATGTTCATGGAAGGTAAGGTTTCAGAAACGGGCGTTGCTCAGTTTTTGAGCGGGGAAGTGCCATCGTTGCGAAAACTAATTAATGTATATGACCGTTTGCCCAACTTACACTATATTGATTGTGGTAAAGTACCCCGTAACCCCTCAGAATTGATTATGAAAGATCAGATTAAAGTACTATTTGATTATTGTGAGAAAAACTATGATTTTGTTGTCGTAGATGGTGCACCGATTGGCATTGTAGCCGATAGCTTTTTATTGAAAGATTATGTTCAACAAACATTGATTGTTCTGCAATATGGTTATTCGACCACTTCTCACCTTAAATTTATGCGTGAGGTAGATGATACCCAAAAACTAAAGAACATGAATGTCTTGCTCAATAATGTTAAACAAGAGTTCGGTAACTCCTACAATTATGGTTACTACTCGTCTTATTATTATAAAGACAAAGTCAGTTTGTGGCAAAAGACAAAGAAGTTGTTCAATCGAAAAAAAACAAATTTGGGAGCATAAAGAAAATTTCAAATTCCATCACAAGATGGATTGATTTTCAAATCAAAGAAAACAATGATGCATAGTATGCTTTGAAAGAAGTTTACGATATTAAACATACAAAGAAGATTTTAAGACTAGAGAGATGATTGGTGTCTCTCTCTAAAAGGTCGTGCTAACCACTTGATGTCATAATTTTGCTGTGGACGACTCTTTCTTTTGAAAGAGTCCTTGTCTTGACTTACCATATATGATTTCCATTTAATTACACAAAAACGTTCTAAGAACCCTGTATAAACCTATTTTGAAACCATTATGATTACTAAACCAAGGGAAAAAGAATTCATAAAAACCAAAAGGTAT
>JAYTMI010000799.1:0-3067 GCA_043728625.1 Saprospiraceae bacterium
AAAAGAAGTCAAAAATCCAATATTTTGAGGTTCTATCAATGCCACTTAAACACTCAACACCACCAATCTGCCAATAAAGAATAGAAAATAACACATTCATAAAGATATAACCGACGAAAGCATAGAAAAACAACCGTTGCCACGACATTGTAATCAACAGATTAAAAACGCGAAATGAGTTGAGCGAATCTTTTTGTACGTTTAATTCACCATCCCGACGGAGTAAACGTATAGGTCGAGTATGCCTTTTGTTGATTTTCAATCGTTCTTTATCCATGTTTCCACTAACTTTTGTCTCAAAAGTATAAAAAATAAATACAAAAGACGATAAGATTCAGGAGAGTCTTATCGTCTTTTAGTTTATTCTCAAAGGCTGCCTTAGGCTAAAACTGATTCACTCCGCCGTTTTTCCCACGTCCATGCTGTGCGCATAATATCTTCAATCGAACGCTCAGGCGACCAACCCAATTTTGCTTTGGCATTGTCATTATTGGCATAAATCGAAACGACATCACCCGGACGGCGTTGCCCAATGCGGTAGTTGAATTTTACACCCGTTGTGTTTTCAAAAGCATGAATCGCTTCCAAAACAGTCACGCCGTCGCCTGTTCCAAGGTTAAAAACCTCATAATTGTCTTCATTTTTATGCTTCATCACATATTCCATCGCCAATGTATGGGCGTGGGCTATGTCCATCACATGGATATAATCACGAATACAAGAACCGTCACGTGTCTCATAATCATCGCCAAAAACAGTCGTTTCTGCACGTTTTCCTATCGCTGTTTCAGTGATAACAGGCACGAGGTTGAGGGTCGCATACAACGGCGACTCGCCCATTAAACCACTTTCATGTGCTCCCGCTGGGTTGAAATAGCGTAACGAAATGAAATTGGCAAACGGATGAATGAGCGCAAAATCCTGTAAGATATCTTCCCCAATTTGCTTCGTGCGGGCATAAGGGCTCTCGGCATCTTGACGTTTCGTGTTTTCCGTAACGGGCAGTTCTTTGGCATTGCCATAGACAGAACACGAAGATGAAAATATGAGATGTTTAATTTTAAACTCTTCGAGACAAGTCAAAATATTGAGCAGACTATCGAGGTTGTTGCGATAATACAACAACGGTTTTTCAACCGATTCACCCACTGCTTTCAAAGCGGCAAAGTGAATAATGCCCGAAATATCTGGATTTTCAAGGAAAATACGGCGTGTTTGTGCCAAATTGCAAAGGTCAACTTCGTAGTTGTGGACTTTTTTACCCGTAATCTCTGCGACGCTTTCCAATACTGAGGGGTCTGAATTGACGTGATTGTCAACCGTAATAACCTCAAAACCATTGTTTATCAAATCAACAATTGTATGGCTTCCAATGTAGCCACATCCGCCTGTTACTAATATTTTATTCATAATTCGTTGTGTATAAGTTAATAAAATGAGTTATTTTAAGTGGTTTTGTTTCTATAAAAATAGCAACATCTGAATGAGGGTTTCATACAGGCAAATGTATAATTTTCATGCCAAATAACACAGTCGTTTAAATTCCCCCCTTTCCAAAGGAGTCCTCGCGGACAGTATTTTGTTGCCGAAGTTGAAGCAACGCCACATTTTCAACATGATGCGTATGTGGGAACATATCCACAGGACGCACTTTCACGACATCATATTTTTCATGCAAAATCGCCACGTCACGCGCTTGTGTCGCAGGATTACAACTCACGTAAATGAGTTTAGGGGCTTCTAATTGCAGCAACATTCTGACAACCTTTTCGTGCATACCTGCACGTGGCGGGTCGGTGATAAGAAGATCGGGTTTACCATGTTTTTTAGCAAAATCTGTTGTTAAAATATCTTTGACATCACCCGCATAGAAGGTGGTATTGATTAAACCGTTACGTTCCGCATTGTCCCTTGCATCATCAATAGCAGGCCCGATTTCTTCGATACCCACCACATGACCGACCTTGTCCGCAAGATACAAAGCAATGCTGCCGATGCCTGTATATAAATCATAAACGTTTTCATCGCCTTGAAAATCGCAGAAATCCACAACGGTATCAAACAATCGTTCCGCTTGTTTGGTATTGGTTTGGAAAAAAGATTTAGGTCCAATTTGGAAACGCACATTACCGAGCATTTCTTCCACATATCCTTTTCCTGAATGCGTAATCATTGGCAAATCAAGGATAAAATCGTTCAGTTTATGATTAACACAATAAATGAGCGTCGTTACTTGCGGGTATTTTTCGGCAATCGCATCTAAAAGACGTTTAATCTTATCTTCTCTATTTTCTTTGACGCTGACGATAATCATGATTTCACCCAACGTCGTCATCCGAAACAAGATGTGCCGCATAAAGCCACGGTGCATTTTCATATCGTAAAATGACAATTTTTGTTCGATACAAATCTCACGAATACCGTTTCTCAATTCATTCGACGGGTCGGGCTGCAACCAGCATTTTTCGATGTTTAGGATTTTATCAAAAGCCCCAGGACGGTGAAAACCTAAGACATCTTCAAGGTTCGAAATACTTGTATTCACCTCTTCATGCGTCAACCACCGTTTGTTAGAGAAGGTAAATTCTAATTTATTGCGATAAAAAGTGTTTTCAGTACAACCCAAAATAGGCAGCCATTCGCCCACAGGCACTTTGGCAAGATGCTTAAAAGTGCTTTCTATTTGCAATTGTTTGTGCTTCAATTGCGCTTCATAAGTGATGTGTTGCCACCGACAACCACCACAGAGATTGAAGTGTTGACAAAAAGGCGTAGTCCGTTCCTCTGAATAGGTATGAATTCCGACTGTTACACCTTCGCAATAGCCGCCTTTTTCTTTGTGTACTTTTACGTCAACGACATCACCAGGTGCGGCATTTTCGACAAATACAATCTGTCCTTCCATATCACGCCCAACGGCTTTTCCTTTGTCAGCAATGCCTGTGATGACAACTTTTTCGAGTATTTTAACTTTTTTCTTTTTTCCTGTTTCTGGCGTTTTCTGATCCATTGCGTTTCCAGCGTTTGTCTGTTAATGATTTATATTTAAAAGGGACGACAAAGGTAG
>JAYTMI010000800.1:0-3712 GCA_043728625.1 Saprospiraceae bacterium
GTCATGATTTTTTTGACTGTGAAATAATGTCCTTTAAACGTCAAAAGGGTGAGTTTTGATGTTGAAAGTCAAATGTTTAAGTTTTTTTTAACCATCAGATGAGGAAAGTTAATAAGGATCGACATCCACCAAAACCCGCACATTGGAGTACCCCTCAGTATGATTCAACAAATGAGTCGCTTCTTGAATGATTTGTTTTGCTGTCGCTAATTTCACGACATCACGCTCCATTTTTATCAAATAATTCAAAATATAGTAGGTATTAACACGCTCAACAAGCGGAATAGCAGGTCCTTGAACCCTATCACCGAGTCTTTCTTTCAATATTTTTGTAAAAACCTTAGACGCATCACGCAAGACTTCAGGTTTTTTATGCTTCAAATTAATGCCAATCAACCTATAATAAGGCGGATAAATGAAGTTTTTGCGCTCCAATATTTCTCTTTTGAAAAAACTGAGAAAGTCATTGTTTTGCACGTCTTTCAAAATCAGATTTTTGGTATCAAAGGCTTGAATAATGACTTTACCCCGTTTATTTTTCCGTCCCGCCCGTCCACTGACTTGCAACAGCAACTGAAAAGCTCGTTCAGAAGCCCTAAAATCGGGAAATTTCAACAAATTATCGGCTGACAAAACGCCCACTAAACCCACGTTTTCAAAGTCCAATCCTTTTGTTACCATTTGCGTGCCGACCAAAATATCGAGTTGCCGTTCTTCAAACTCATTTATGATTTTTGAATGAGCTGTTTTGGAGCGTGCTGTATCCCAATCCAAACGTCCAATCTTAGCATCGGGCAGATGTATTTTCAATTCATCTTCAATGCGTTCCGTTCCAAAACCTTTGATAACCAATGTATTAGCACCACAAGCGGGGCAGTCTTTTGGTAACTTAATGGTATAGCCGCAATAGTGACAATTTAAAGTATTGGCAAATTTATGATAAGTCAGAGTCACATCGCAGTTGCGACATTCGGAGGTCCAACCGCAAGTCGAACAAGCCATAGTCGGCGCATAACCACGCCTGTTTTGAAACAAAATCACTTGTTCGCCACGTCCAATCGCCGCTTTTAGTTCTTCAACTAAGCGGCTTGTGAAATTGCCAACCATCGTTTTGTTTTTCATTTCGGTGCGGCTGTCCACGATTTCAATTTCAGGCATTTGCAAACCGCCAAAACGTTCTGTCATTTCCACAAGCCCATATTTCTTTTGAGTTGCATTATAATACGTCTCTACTGAGGGGGTCGCTGTACCCAACAAAACCTTTGCTTTATAGAGCGAAGCGAGAAAAATAGACGCATCGCGGGCATTATAGCGCGGCGAAGGGTCTTGTTGTTTGTAGCTACCGTCGTGTTCTTCGTCAACAATAACGAGTTTCAAATTTTTAAAAGGTAGGAACAAACTCGACCGCACGCCCAGAATAATCGGCTTACCCCCCAACGTTTGTTGCCACAATTCCACCCGTTCATTGCTGTTTAGTTTGGAATGATAAACAGCTATTTTTTCGCCAAAAATCTTTTGTAAACGATTGATAATCTGCGTTGTCAAAGCAATTTCAGGAATCAAATACAACACTTGCCCCCCCCTCAGTATTTCGGCTTCAATCAGTTCCGTATAAACCCGCGTCTTGCCGCTACCTGTTACGCCTTGCAACAAAGCCACGTTTTTAGTGTCAAAACATTGTTTTATGTCGTAAATCGCCTTAGTTTGTTGGTCGCTCATTTCTGTTGTCGAAATAAGGTCGTCTTCGTAGCCACCGATGCGGCTGATTTCCTGTTCGTATATGTCAAAAATGCCTTTTTTCTCAATCGCTTTTAAAACAGACAAATCAATATTGGCTTTTGTACAAATTTCGGACGTGCGAATGACCTTCTCCTGCCGTGTTATTTGGGCAAAAGCCAAAAGCGCATTTGTCTGTTTTTCCGAATTTTTAACGGCATCAAAAGCCGCAGACCACGTTGCAGGGTCGCTCCGATAAGGCTCTTTCATACGAACGCAAGAGACGAGTTTGGGCTTAAAACGAGTTTGCAATTCCTCTTTTATATCCAAAATATCAAGCATCAACAAGCGATTGATGATCGGATACACCGTTTTTTGACCAATAATTTTTTGAATTTGGTCAATCGTCAATTCATTTTGTATGGTCAATGCCTCCGCAATCAAATATTCTTTTTCGTCCAAACCACTGAAATTTTGGTCATGGTCAGGATTCAAAACAATGCGTGTTTCAGACGATAATTTCATATTCGTCGGCAACGCCGCATTCATCACTTCGCCCAATGTACAGGCGTAATAAGAAGCCATCCATTGCCAAAAATCCAATTGTGTAGTTGTTATAATCGGCTCTGAATCAATGACTTGCAGAATCGGCTTGGTCTTATGTTCAGGCTTTTTATCCGTCACCGCAATCACCACAGCCGCGTACAAATCACGCCCTGCGCCAAATTGCACTTCGACACGAATACCAAATTTAACTTGTTCAACCAATTCATCAGGAATGTGAAAAGTATAAGGCTTCGGCGTAGCGAACGGCAAAATAACTTGTGCAAAATGCGTCGCTTCTTCGGTTTTGAATAATTCTAAATCGTCGTTGATGTCCACAGTTGACCCCCCTCAGTATTTTTGACAAATTGATAATTATTTTGTTGCAAAATAAACCATTTGTGTTAAATTATTTACTTTTTTCTTAAAAAAAGGACTCCGAAGAAACAGCTTTTACAAACCGTCGTCGGAGTTCTTACTACTTCTTAATTTTGAAGATTTATTATGAACATTGAATTTGTTTTCTTGAAATCCAATCCGTGTCTTACTCCACAAAGACATATTTTTTATATCAATTACAGTAAAATCTTTATTATAAAAACAACTATTTGAATATCAAAGATTTATCTTTTAACTTTGGGGCTAAAGAAAACTTAAAATCGGTGAACATTTCCATATTATTATTCAAATGAGAAAACAAATTATAGCCAATCTTACGACTTGTTTTTTGCTTTTTGCCTCATTTTTAACACTCCCTACCACTCAGGCACAAGTAAATTATACGGCTAACGACATCGTCCGACCTTATAATGGTGGATTTCGAGCAGGTGTAAACTTCGATATTTATCGAGGATTCAGCGACGAAGACCTATCACGTCTTGCGGCTGGAAGTGACCGTGATGGCATCGCTGGTGCAAGTGCAAAAGCCATTCGTCCCGCTTTTTTTGAAAATTTTGCTGATCTTTTTGGCTATGACAGCCGCATTCCGACTTTCATGCTCTACGATTCGTTGGGTTTGAAGGACAATACACTCATTGTCGGCTTTCCTTCCGAAGCACATCGTGACCCAACACGGTACTGTCCTGACTATCAATCAACGGTTTTTAAGAATATGTACACGCCGATATGGGACAATGGCGAAAACGGCACGCCCGTCAATGATACGAACTATTACGCGCTCTATATTTGGAAAACCGTCAAAAGATACCATTATTTCGTCAAGTTTTTTGAAGTTTGGAACGAACCAGGCTTCGATTACACAGGTGGAAAAGGCTGGCTCAATCGCGGTGCTCCTGGAAATTGGTGGGAAAACAATCCGAACCCGTGCGATTACAAGCTCCGTGCGCCCATTTTCGACTATATCCGTTTGCTGCGTATCACTTACGAAATTGTGAAATCTGTTGACCCTTCGTGTTATGTCATGACTTCTGGCTTGGGCTATCCGTCTTTTCTC
>JAYTMI010000801.1:0-4188 GCA_043728625.1 Saprospiraceae bacterium
TGGTGTTGGATAAATCTGATGATTTAGGTTTGATGAAAACCTTGAAAGAGAAATTTTTGATTTTTGACTACGTGACGATGTACGCTTTGAAAAACCCGACGATTGCTGAACCTGAAAAATTTCGGTTTACCGATTTCGACGATTTTACTGCATTTTTGGGTAAACGCAATTTTCAATACGATTCAGAAAGTGAAAAACTGTTGAAAAAACTAAAAACAGAATCGAAAAAAGAAAAATATGCAACTATTGAAGCAGAATTACAAGCCATAGAATCTAAAATCACGGTTGATAAAAAGAATGATGTGCAAAAACACAAGGCAGAAATCGTTGATGAAATCGAGAAAGAAATCGTTTCACGGTATTATTATGAGAACGGTTTGATAAAAATTGGCTTGCGGAATGACATCGAAATCCAAGAATCTTTAAAGCTGTTCACCGATTTGACACGTTATAAAGCCATTTTGAAAAAATAAATCTTTTAATTTGGCAATACGAAGCGGCTCAAAATTACCTTTGAGCCGCTTTTTTTTTACAATTATTATGTGTCAGTTGTGTTGGTGGCTCAAAACCCGAAACTTGATACTCAAAACTTGAAAAATACTGAGGGGGTATAAAATATGAGTTTGATATTAAATATTGAATCCGCAACGGATATATGTTCCATCGCTATAAGCCGCGATGATAAAATAATTACCTTGCGAGAAATCGTTGGCAATAGCCATGCAGAGCAAATGACTTTGCTGATAAACGAGTGTTTAGAAATTGCAGGTATTAAAATCAATGATTTGGAAGCCGTAGCCATTAGCAACGGTCCCGGTTCATATACAAGCCTACGCATTGGTGCTTCCACAGCCAAAGGGATTTGTTACGCGCTCGATTTGCCTATGATTGCGATAGATACGCTTGAATCGTTGGCGATGGCTGCTTTCAACGAAGCCCGTGATGAAAACGCTTTGTACTGCCCGATGATAGATGCACGGCGAATGGAGGTCTATACAGCTTTGTATAAATTTTCAAAAGAAAAAGGCGGCTTAGAAGAAATTGAACCTATGATTCCTAAAATTATTGACGAGGATTCGTTTTCAGAATTTTTTGAAAAAAATCAAAAAATCATTTTCTGTGGTAATGGCGCACCTAAATGCCAAGAGACTTTGCAGCATCCTAAGGCTCTTTTTTTACACATTACATGTTCGGCACGATATTTAATATTATTAAGTTATAAAAAAAATTTAATAAAAGAATTTGTTGATGTGGCATATCACACCCCTCAGTATTTGAAAGCTCCCAATATTACAAAACCGAAACAACGCTTGTGAAATAAATGTTATTTGACAAAACAATTTAATTCATTGTACAATTACATAAAAAATCTAATTTATTGGATTAAATTATATATAAGTGAATGAAATTGATGTTACTCACTTTGACATATTTTAATTGCCTTGAATAAAAATTAAAATTAAATTGGTTTTTTATCATATAAATAGGCACGGATTTTGTAATATAGGTTAAAAATGCAGTATTTCAATAAAAATTACAGTATGTGAATAAAAATTGATTTAAAAATTTTGACTATTTACAAAAATAGTTTCTATATTAGCCTTTAGTTAAACAATCATCAAGATTTAATGTGGTAAAAAAGTTGGCACAATTTTCTTATATTAAAAACATAATTTATTAATAAAACTACACTATTGTCACTTGCACATTGAATTTATTTTATCACCACTTTATTTAATGAACGTAAAATGAGAAAACAGAAGAACGAGACAATCGTCCTTAAAAAGGGGAAAAAGGACATCGAACTCGACTATGCAGAACTCCGCAAAGCCGTATTAGTGTTGCGTGCTGTGAATCACAAGCTCCGCCAGCAAATCATCGAACTCTTAGAGGAAAATGAGAAAATGACCGTAACTGATTTGTATATCAAGTTACGCCTTGAGCAGTCTGTCGCTTCACAACATTTGGCTATCTTACGCCGTGCTGGAGTAGTTGCTACTGAGCGCAATGGCAAATTTATTTATTACCGTGTTGATACTGAAAGAATCAACCATATTAGCCGCCTTGTTGAGGAATTAACAGAGAATACAGGCAACTAATAAAAAATTTGCACAAACAAAAATGCTGTAAGTCATTGGCTTACAGCATTTTTTGTTTTTATGCTCTACCCTTTTTACGGTATTTTTACATAAAAATTTTGAAAAAATACATATTTTTCTCATATTTGCTTTTGCAATGAAAATTATTAATTAATCGAGCAAAAACAAGCCCTATGAGAAAAGCGAATATTCAATTCGACAACGCAAGGCTTCAGGTTTCTTCGGACATCCTACGCGCCTTAGCACATCCACTGAGGATGAAAATCCTTGAGTTCATTGATAAGAACAAAACGATTAACGTGAACAAAATTTACAACACGTTGAAATTAGAGCAGTCTATCACAAGTCAGCATCTAAAAATTCTTCGTGCATCAGGTTTGGTTCATACACATCGTGAAGGAAAATTCATCCATTACACGATTGATTACCCGAAACTCGTCCTCGCTATGAAAGCCATAGGTGTGTTTTTGGGGAAAGAAAGTGAGCAATAAGTTATAATTCCAACTCCCTCTTTGAACATAGGAAAGCCAAGTACTGCGGTAGTTGGCTTTTTTTTTTATTCTTTTTTAAGAAATGTGAAATACATTGAGGACTTTAAAAATTTGTCCGCTCCATTCTCCAAAAACGGATATGGACTGTCCGCCACTCATGGCTAATAGCTTCCACAATGCCGTTTCCTCCCCCTCAGTATAGATATGCTTTTTTTTCTTATCAACAAGTAAAAATTTATTTTCATAAAAAATGGGCTTTACAGAAGTCAACACCACAGGAAATTGTGACAGCCAAGGACTTTGAGCAAGTGCTTCAGAGTAAGCCCCTAAAAATGCTTCAATCGTTTCGTAGCCGCTGATTTCTGTAAAAATCGGCACAACGTCCACCGACTTAAAAGCAACCCGCAACGGATACGCTGCAGGATAATAAACCGCCTCACCCGCATAAGCGATTTCTTTAAGCCACAAAGTGGTAAATTCGCTTGAGCCAAAAGTATAATCAAGCAGAAGCACTATTTTTTGCGTGTCTTTACCTATCAGCCATGTTCGACGACTTGTCAAATTATTGGGTTCGGGAGTCGTTACTTGTCCCACCACGAGCCATTCGTCTTGAACACCTTGTTGCTGAAAAAGGTCGCTTGTGCGTGTAGTAACACCTGCTTGTGCGAGTAATTCATCTTGAAAAGAGTCCGAAAGGCGGTCAAAATGCTGAAAGGCTTTTGAAAAAAGATACAATTCACCCAACTCATTTAGCAATTTTTCATGCCACGTATCGGGAAATTGCTCGCGAAAAGTTGACCATGAACGGATGCGTTTTGCTATGCTACCGAGTTGTGCATCTACCATACGCGCCGCAAATTCTTCGAAATACAGAGGGGGGGATAAATCAATTTGGACCAAGCCACCTCGAATAAGGTCCAGCAAACGGCTTTGCAATTCAGCATTACCCGCTTGCATACCCATAAAACGCTCTGGACTGACCTTTTCTTTTTCCATGAAAAATGATTGAAAGGCTCAATTTCCTAATTCTTGTTTAAATTTGATAATCATTTTGCTTATTCCTTTTTGAATATCTGCAAAAGGCAACGGCTCTTTGGCTGTATAGATGACCATAAAAGCAAATTGTTTTTCGGAAAGTGTTGGATTGTTTTGCAAAAAAAGATACAACTCATGTTTTTGCAAGCGATAAGTTTCACGGATACGACGGCGCAATACATTGCGATCAACAGCGTGTTTGAAGTTCTTTTTTGGAACAGTAAGGGAAATTTGGATAGGCGAAAAATCAGATAAGCGCTCTGATTTACTGAGGGGTATTCCCGAAACCGTCGGGAGAGAGTTCATTTCCATATACACCAACCGCAAAGGATAACAACTGAACGATTGCCCTTTTTTGAAGAGTTGCGAAATGACTTTTTCGCTTTTAAGGCGTTCAGTGCGGTGGAAACGGAAATCCATTTTTTTTTAAAATGATGAACTATGAATGATGAGTGATGAATTACTAAGTGGAAAACCATAATAATTATTCATCATTCATCATTCACCATTCATAATTATTTCAAGCGTTTTTCGTCAGAAACCGTTAGTTTCCAACGACCTTG
>JAYTMI010000802.1:0-7748 GCA_043728625.1 Saprospiraceae bacterium
CACGACGGATGTGGCGCATATTTTATGGTGGTTTGACCGTTTTAGGTCTATCAATCATTACGTTTTCCTTTCTAACACCTTCATTTAAGAAGTTAGAAGACCCATCTCTCAATTTGGCTTCAGAAGTTTTGGCTGGTAATGATACAACAGTGATTGGGCGCATATATGTCCAAAACCGCGCACCCGTTAGCTTCAATCAGTTGCCCAAACACCTCCTTCAAGCCTTGATTTCTACGGAGGATAAGCGATTTTATGACCATGCGGGCATTGACCCTGAAGCCTTACTGCGTGTTGTAAAAGGTGTTTTTTTAGGTCAACGCCAAGGCGGTGGCTCTACTTTGACTATGCAATTGGCTAAATTGCTGTACAGCGACCGTGATTTCAAAAACATGAATTTTTTGGAAAAAGCCTTTGGTTACTACTATCGGAAGCTGAGTGAGATGATTACGGCTGTCAAGCTGGAACGTGCTTATACTAAGGAGGAAATCCTGACGATGTACTTGAATACTTACGATTTTGGTAACAATGCACCAGGTATTCGCGCAGCATCGGAGGTCTATTTTGCGAAATCACCAGAACAATTGAGCCTTGAGGAGGCGGCGACTTTTGTTGCCATGTGCAACAATTCCTCTTTGTTTAACCCAGTTCGCCGCAATGAAAAGACACGCCAAAGACGTAATTTGGTGCTTGACCGCACTTTTGAGGCAGGTTTTATTAAAAAAGCGACGTGTGAAGCGGCTAAAAAATCGCCTCTTGATGTCTCACGATTTAAAACACAATCGCACAACGACGGTATGGCGACCTATTTCCGTTCTGCCTTAGGCGAAGATGTTAAACGCATTTTGAAAGAACGAGGCATTACAAAATCCGACGGCTCCAGTTATGATGTTTATAGAGATGGTCTGAAAATATACACAACTATTGACCCTCAAATGCAGCAAATGGCTGAAGAAGCACTGAACGAACACATGAGTGTACTGCAAGCTAAATATTTCCGCGTTTGGCGGGGACGTGACCCATGGACGTATAAAGATGCTGAGACGACGGACGACCAGATACGCATTCGTTTGGCGACGCTCGATGCACAGATTCGCAATTCCGACCGTTACCAATTACTGAGGGATAAATTTTTAGATGACCTGACTGAAAAAATAGAAAGAGAATTTGATGGCTTTACGCTGATGGATTCTGATATCATCAATATGTTGCGCGAAGAAATCAAAAAAGGACATATTGATGGTATGTTAAAAACCAATAGTATCGGTGCTAAACGTGCGGATATTTTGCGCCAGATTATCGCAGGTGACTATTGGAAAGAGTTGCGTGTGCGTTGGAAATCCTTACAAGCTCAAGTAAAAACTGATTTTAATAAGCAAGTAAAAATGAAAGTTTTTGCTTATACGGCAAGTGGGGAAAGAGATACGACAATGACACCTCTTGATTCCATTCGATACCATAAAATGCACTTACAGCTTGGTTCGATAGGTGTTGACCCAACTACAGGATTTGTTAAGTTTTGGATAGGTGGCGTTGGACATAAATACTTTCAGTACGATCATGTTCGGTCAGATAGACAAGTCGGCTCAACTTTCAAGCCTTTTGTATATTCTGCTGCAGTTGATTTAGGCATGTCGCCATGCAAATCCGTACATGATGTGGCGCAGACGATTGGTGTAGGTGAAGGTAGCTTTGGGTTATCAACCCCTTGGACGCCTCGAAACTCGGGTGGCTATTCAGGTAGTTACCTCACACTTTGGGATGCATTGAAAGAGTCAAAAAATACGGCTTCAGTTGCCCTTTTGAAAGAAATGGGTTCAACGACACGGATTCGTGAAATTGTCAACGAGTTAGGCATTCCTGTTGATGCTAAATTTGCAAATGGTCAATTACGTGTGCCACGTAATCCAGCCATTGTTCTTGGTGCGGTTGATTTACAAGTCATAGAAATGACTGGTGCTTATTCTGCATTTGCGAATCAAGGCATGTTTGTCAGACCTTTATATATTCGTAAAATAACGGATAAAGGTGGACGAGTTCTATATCAAGGTATTACAGAAACGAGACAGGCATTACCCAAAAACGTAGCGTATGTCATTATGCGTATGTTGAAATATAACATCAAGGCAGCTCCCGGCATTAATAATCTCAAATCAGATGTAGGTGGAAAAACAGGTACGACAAATGATTATCGAGATGGCTGGTTTATGGGTGTAGCCCCTCGTTTAGTTGTAGGTACATGGGTCGGAGGAGAGGACCAATGGATTCGTTTTTTGACAATCGCTGATGGTCAAGGTTCTGCGATGGCACGTCCGTTTTATGCGAAATTTATGAGCAAATTGGAAAAATCCAATATAGCGTCTTACGACCCAAGCATCCGGTTTACACAACCAGAAGGTGATTTAGGCATTGTATTAGACTGCTCGCAATATCAGGAAACTGGTCCTTCGGGCATTCCGATGGAGTCAGTACCAACGGAATTTAATCCCAATCGTTTCCAAGATGAAGAACAATCGTCGAGGACTCCTGTGTCTAATACGCCTGTAAAAGCACCCATTACCCCACAGCCTAAGAAAAAGCCAAAAGCTATTGACGATGGTTTTGGAGGTTAAAATACTGAGGGGGGTAAATTGCTGTATTGTTAAATTGCTATTACAAAACAGCAATTTAACAATACAGCAATACAACAATTTAATTGAATAAAATTTTCAAGCAAATAATAATGCCTGACAAACAGATTTCAACCAAACACTTATTGGGTATCAAAGATTTGATACCCAGTGATATTCATCAAATCTTTGAAACTGCCGATCAGTTTATCGAAGTTATCAATCGTCCCATCAAGAAAGTACCTTCTTTGCGCGACATTACAATTGTCAATCTTTTCTTTGAAAATTCTACACGGACACGAATATCTTTTGAGTTAGCAGAAAAACGCTTGTCGGCTGATGTACTCAATTTTTCAGCTTCTGCCTCCTCGGTCAAAAAAGGTGAAACCCTTTTGGATACCGTCAATAATATTTTGGCGATGAAAGTAGATATGGTCGTCATGCGGCATCCAGCACCGGGTGCTCCCCATTTTTTGGCTTCAAAAATCAATGCCAATATCATCAATGCGGGCGACGGAACACATGAACATCCGACACAAGCCTTGCTCGATGCCTATTCTATACGTCGCCAGTTAGGGTCGGTTGAAGGAAAAAAAGTCGCTATTTTTGGCGATATTTTACATTCCCGCGTAGCATTAAGCAATATTTATTGCCTAAAAAAACTCGGTGCTGAAGTAAAGGTTTGCGGACCGCCTACTCTCATACCTAAACATATCGAAAAACTCGGAGTAGGTGTAGAACACGATGTTCGGAAAACATTGGCTTGGTGCGATGTGGCAAATATTTTAAGGATTCAATTAGAACGTCAGGATATTAAACTTTTTCCATCCCTTCGGGAATATTCGCAATACTTTGGTATTTCTGGAAAACTTTTAGAAAGTCTTGATAAACAGATAGTTATCATGCATCCGGGTCCCATCAATCGAGGCGTTGAAATCACTTCTGATGTGGCTGATTCACCCAATTCTATTATTTTGGATCAGGTTGAAAATGGGGTAGCAGTACGGATGGCCGTTTTATATTTATTGGCTGCAAGGAGGAATTAGGGGTTAGGGATTGGTTATTGGGGATTAGTTATTTGTTATTTGTTTATAACCAATCCCCAATCCCTAATAACCAATCCCCAAATAAAAAAACCCGCGAGGGACGCTCACGGGTAACGAAACGAATTTTACAATTCTTTAACCAAAACTTACACACATCTTAATTTTACCAACTATTATGCCAAATATGATAAAACGGCATAATTTTTATATTTAAAGTAAAATTTTTTCAAATTTTTTATAAAACACTTATTCAACAAACCGAATCTGGAACAAGACGCTCTCTTTTGTGTTCTATAAAAAGGTTTACGCCCACCTCCTTATCTTTGTTTCAAATTTTGTAAAAAAAAATTCATTTATTTTTATATTTTTTTAAAATTGTATAAGTCTGGCTTTTAAATTGGACTTTGCCTTAATTTTATTCGCATTTATGGACATCACCCGACTGCCTTTTTCTGCCTTTCCGATGATCTCAAAATTTGACATCGCTTATTCGGAACACACCAATCTTTTTGAAAAATATTATGCCTATCCTGTTGATATTCAATCTTTTGAGAAGGTTATTGCTGATAAATCAAAAGTTGAAATTAATCGTGAATTACTGGTTTCTGTCCTTAAAAAGCAATACACCGCTTTTGATACTGAGGGGGTAGATATTAAAAAAATAAAAAGTTTACTCGATGCACAAACTTTTACGGTAACAACGGCACATCAGCCCTCACTCTTAACGGGACCTTTATATTTTATCTATAAAATTTTCTCGACGATAAAATTGGCAGAGGAGTTATCGAAAAAATATCCAAAAAATAATTTTGTGCCATTTTTTGTCATAGGTGGTGAAGACCACGATTTTGAGGAGGTTAATAGTATTTCTATTTTTAATAAAACACTGACTTGGGAACGTTCTGATGCCGAAAAGGGAGCTGTAGGCATGATGCAGACAAATGGGTTACTGGCTGTTTTAGAGGAATTGAAACCGATATTGGGCGATTCTGAAAATGCACATCATGTTTTTAATATTATTGAAAAAGCCTACACAAAACACGCTGTATATCAAGACGCTACGCAAGCACTCTTACACGCACTGTTCGGACAATATGGTTTGGTGGTTTTGAATATGAATGACCCTGAATTGAAACGTTCTTTCATTCCGATTATGGAAAAAGAAATTGTAGAACAGCCTTCAAAATCATTGGTTGAAACAACCCAAAACGAATTAGAGGACTTAGGTTTCAAAGCGCAAGCCTATGCTCGTGAAATCAATTTGTTTTATTTAAGAGAAAATATAAGAGAAAGAATTGTCGAAGAAAACGGTGTTTATCAGGCATTAAACACGGATTTCAAATGGCAAACACAAGCCGATATATTGAAAGAGCTCCATGAGACCCCTCAGTATTTCAGCCCAAATGTCGTTCTTCGTCCGTTATATCAAGAGTCGGTTTTACCGAATTTGGCATACATTGGCGGTGGTGGAGAATTGGCTTATTGGCTCGAAAGGAAAGTGCAATTTGCACACTTTGGCGTTAATTTCCCAATGTTGATACGTCGCAACTCTGTTTTGTTTTTAGAAAAAAACAATCAAGACCGAATGGATAAATTGGATGTGCAACTCGCTGATTTGTTAGAAGATACAAATGTGATGATTAAAAAATATGTTGCACAACAATCAAACACCCCCCTCAGTATGGCAGCCGAAAAAGCAGAATTAAGCGATGTTTTGGATAAGGTTTTGTCCAAAGTTATTGCCGTAGATGCCGGTTTAGAAAAAGCTGTTTTAGCCGAAAAGACGAAACAATTGCAAAGCATAGATGCCCTCGAAGCAAGGGTTTTGAAAGCAGAAAAACAAAAACATGAAACAGCGTTGAATCAACTCAAAGCCTTGCAACAAAAACTCTTTCCAAATGGCGGCTTACAAGAGCGGACAGATAATTTTTTACCCATTTATCTCAAACATGGCGAAGCATTTTTCGCCGTATTGAAAGAAAACTTGAACCCGTTGGAAAAAGGATTTATTGTAATTTCTGAGTAATTAAAAAAGCCGCCAATCTTTGAAGATTGGCGGCTTTTTTAATTGATTATCAATCATTTACGTTCAAACATCTGCAACAAATCAGAAAGTGTCTCTTTTAAATCTTTACGATTGATAATAAAATCAAGAAACCCTTTATCCAATAAAAATTCAGAAGACTGAAAACCTTCAGGCAAGTCCCTTTTGATGGTTTCTCGAATAACACGAGGACCTGCGAAGCCAATAAGCGCATCAGGTTCTGCCATATTGATATCACCGAGCATGGCATAAGAGGCAGTGACACCGCCCGTAGTCGGGTCAGTCATAAGCGAAAAAAATGGAATGCCTTCTTTAGCCAATTGGCTCAATTTTGCACTTGTTTTTGCCATTTGCATCAAAGAATAAGCCGATTCCATCATTCTTGCACCGCCCGATTTGGAGATAATCATAAACGGTACTTTCTTTTCACGGCTCAAATCAATGCCGCGTTTTATGCGTTCTCCGACAACTGAACCCATCGAGCCACCAATAAAACTGAAGTCCATGCAAGCAATAACAATTTCGCGACCATTGATTTTGCCAATTGAGACTGCTATGGCATCACTCAATCCTGTCTTTTTTACAGCTTCTGTCAATCTATCTGGATAGGCTTTAGTATCCACAAACTTCAATGAGTCCTTTGAAACCACCTCTTCAAACATGGGTTTAGAATCGCCTGCATCAAATAATAATTTGAAATATTCTCTGGAGCCAATACGTCCATGATAGTCGCATTTTGGACATTTATGAAAGTTATCACGAAACTCTTTCATTGTTGACGTTTCGTTGCATTTAGTACATTTGTACCAAATGCCCTCTGGTGCTTCTTTCTTATTGACTGTTGCAGTCTTTATGCCTTCTTGTAAACGTTTGAACCAACCCATATTAAGGTTTTAAGATTTGCAAAATTTGTTTTAAGGTATTGAAAAATAATACATTATAAAGCAAAATTTTGTTGTATATTTTATTGTGTCCTTTTATTGTAATGTGTCTTATTCTTTTTATTTAAGCCAAACAAGGTACAATTTTAAAACAAAAAGGACAGTTTTTTATTATTTTACTTACTTTGTTTTTCCTTTATGTTTGATTTTTGGGTCAAATGAAAATGAATTCACGCCCATTCTGGCGGCAAAATTAGTTAAATCTTTTAAACCAACAAGTATATGGAATTTGGTAAAATTAAAGACATATCTGATTTCGACTTCTCATTGCCCATTGACTGTCCTGAAACATTAGATTTACTGAGGGGGGCATTGTCCCAACGTGACGGGCTGCCTCGTGTTTATATTGGCTGCACGGGCTGGAGTATGAAAGAATGGGTCGGCTGGATTTATCCAAAAGGTTGTAAACCAACGGATTATCTGCGATATTATAGTCAGCAATTTAATACGATAGAAATGAATACCACACATTATCGTATCCCCTCAGTAAAAGATGTTGAAAAATGGCGACGTGAGTCAGCAGAAGATTTTCGTTTCGCCCCTAAAATGCTCCAAACGGTCAGTCATGCCAAAAATTTAGGTTATGGTACAGGTTTGACAACAAAATTTTGTGAAGCGATTCAAGGTTTAGAAGAAAAATTAGGCATTTGTTTTATGCAGATGCCACCCCATTTTCGATATGCAGATTTAAATATTTTTGAAAAATATATTTCTAAGTTCCCTAAAACCATTCCTTTAGCGATTGAAATTCGGCATGAAGCGTGGTTTTCTAATTCACATTATTTCAAGACTTTTTTTGATATGCTTGAACAATATAACGTCTCTACTGTGATTACGGATGTCGCAGGTAGGAGAGACGTGTTGCATCAGCGATTGACAACGCCTTCAGTCGTCATTCGTTTTGTTGGTAATGATTTGCATGAAACGGATTTTTCACGGATTGATGAATGGGTAGAAAAATTGAAAACATGGTTCGCCTTAGGCTTGCATGAAGTCTATTTTTTTACTCATGAACCAGACAATATCCATGCGCCTCGATTAGCAAAATATTTGCATGATAAAATAAAAGATAGTTTTGCCGCCATACTGAGGGGTTCTATTTTTGAAGAAA
>JAYTMI010000803.1:0-3555 GCA_043728625.1 Saprospiraceae bacterium
TTTTACCCCCCTCAGTAAAAAATCCCTTTTGACGCTCTTTTCTTATCTTTGCCCTTTCAATGCCATCGTTTAAGCGATACAAAACATGAAATTAACATGTACAAGTTCCTTTTAATCGGTTTTTCACTGATGCCAACATTTATTTTTGCTCAAAAAGACAGTTTGGGCGACCAAAGACAGAATCGTATTGACTTTCAAGTCAGTATCAAAAAAGCGGTGACAATCATCACAGTTGACGGTGTTTTAGATGAAAAAGACTGGGCTAACGCTGTTCCTGCAAAGGATTTTTGGGAAAAATATCCCAACAATAAACAACACGCTACTACAAAAACCGAAGCCCGTTTGACTTACGATGACCACTTCCTTTATATCGGTTATACCTGTTACGATTCATCGAGCCGTCATATCATTCCCACATTAAAACGAGATGTCAATTATTTAGATGGCGACGGCATTGCGGTGATGTTAGACCCTATAAATCGGCAAGCCAATGGATATATGTTTGGCGTCAGCCCTTTAGGTGTTCAAAGCGAAACAACCGTAGAATCTTTTGGCAGACCCACTTTCTCTTGGGACAGTAAATGGTTTAGTGAGGTTAAACAATATGCCGACAGGTGGACGGTAGAAGTTGCCATACCTTTCAAAACTTTGCGATATGAAGCAGGCAAAACGGAATGGGGCATCAATTTCGTCAGAAATGATGTAAAACATGGGCAATATCACTCCTGGGCACGCGTACCCTTGCAATTTCCTGGCTTTTCTCTCGGATTTTATGGCACTTTGAAGTGGGATGCACCGCCGCCTGTTGAAAAGAGCAATGTGACGCTGATTCCTTATATGTTGGCAGGTGCTGCCAACGATTTTACAGTCAATGACAAGACGGATAAAGTACTGCGGGTTGGGGGCGATGCCAAATGGTCTTTAAATTCGCAACTCAATCTTGACGCAACGATAAATCCTGACTTTTCGCAAGTAGATGTGGATGTGCAAATGACGAATCTGTCTCGATTCAGCTTGTTTTTTCCAGAAAAGCGGACTTTTTTCCTTGAAAACAGCGATGTTTTGTCCGATTTAGGCAGCCCACCTGCTTCGCGTCCATTTTTTTCGAGGCGTATAGGTTTAGATGCTAATGGGCAACGTGTACCCATTCAATTTGGTGCAAGATTGAGCGGCAATCTGAATAAAAGTTTGCGTATCAATGCTTTAAATATGCAGACAGCCAAAACGGATGGGCAGTCGGCATACAATTATTCGGCGGTGGCGTTCCAACAATCGTTGGTGGGTCGGTCGTTTATAAAATTGAATTTTTTGAACCGCCAAGGCTTTTCAGATGGCACATTCTCGAAAACAGATTATGCCCGCGATTTAGGCGGCGAGTTGGCTTTTACGTCAAAAAACAACCAATGGGATGCTTGGACGGTGTTTCATCATTCAATTCAGCATGGTATTAAAAATCGAAACAATTTTGCAGAAGGTGGCTTTTGGTACCACACCGAACGCTGGGAGTTTTTGAATCAATCGAGCCTCGTGGGTCCCAATTATTCGACGGGTATGGATTTTTTTCAACGCCTTGACAATTATGATGCTTTACTCGACACTTCTTTTAGGATTGGTTACAAGCAAAACACCTCGTTCTTTGGTTACAGTTACTTTCCAACAAAAACAAGCCGCATCGCCCGAATCAAGTTTCAACCTTTCTTGCAATTTGTCTGGAATCTTGACAATACTTTAAACAACAGGAATTTGAACATCAATAACGAAATTCGATTCAGAAATACTTCAGAACTCACTGTCATGTTGAGCAACGAAGACAGCCGACTGCCTGTTTATACAGCTTTTACGGATTACGAACCTTTACCACCCGCACAATATGTTTTCACCAACGGTACAATAATGTACAGCACCGACAAAAGGAAATACACTTGGTTTGAAACGCGGCTAACAGTAGGTCAGTTTTATAATGGCAACCAATTGTCCATGAGTGCTGGCATCAATTATCGCAGAACACCGTGGGGTGTCTTCGGATTGCGTTTAGAACGTTACGATTTGCAGTTTCCAGAGCCTTACAAGCGGTCACTTTTGTATCTTATCAATAGTAAAACGGAATTGAGCTTTTCAAAAAACTTGATTTGGACGACTTTTTTGCAATACAACACGCAAGCTAATAATTTCAATGTCAACAGCCGTTTGCAATGGCGTTATAAACCGATGTCCGATCTTTTTATCGTTTTTACGGACAATCACGGGACGTTGCCGTTTGAAAGAAAAAATCGGGCGTTGGTTTTGAAGATGAATTATTGGTTGAATTTATGATTTTTTAGACCACAGATGACACTAATTTGAATGATTTAAATAAAGACAAATGGGTAATGTCTCGCATTGACCCACAAATTGATTTCGATTGGCAGATGGGTACGTCTCCCGCAAATGATATAAATCCCCATGAGTATTCCATTCGTTGGACGGGCAGACTGCAAGCCCCTGTTTCGGGGACTTATACGTTTTCAGCAAAAGTAGATGATGGCATTCGTGTTTGGTTATTCGGTATCTGAATACCAAATACCAAATTTCCGAACCCCGAATCCTCCAATTCATTCTTTTTATTTACCTTTGCGCCGCATTAATAGCTATTAAGCTAAGTATTTGATTTTCAATAATTTAACAACCAATTAGCAATATGAATCAGTTTGATTTAATCATTATCGGCTCGGGACCGGGCGGTTATGTGGCGGCAATACGAGCGTCACAATTAGGAATGAACGTTGCCATTATCGAACGTGAATCGTTGGGCGGCATCTGTTTGAACTGGGGCTGTATCCCGACAAAAGCCTTGTTGAAAAGTGCGCAAGTGTTTGAATATCTGAATCATGCCGCAGACTACGGTATCAAAGTAGCCGGTGCGGAAGCTGATTTCGATGCTATCGTCGGTCGGTCACGTGGTGTCGCAGACGGTATGAGCAAAGGGGTTCAGTTTTTGATGAAAAAAAATAAGATTACCGTCATCATGGGCAACGCCAAATTACTGAGGGGTAAGGCTATTGAGGTGACGACTGCGGAAGGCAAATCAGACATTTATTCTGCTAAAAATATCATCGTCGCCACTGGCGGACGTGCAAAGGAATTGCCTAATTTGAAAATTGACGGCACTAAAATCATTGAATACCGAAAGGCGATGTCCCTAACGACTCAACCTAAAAGTATGGTAATCGTAGGTGCAGGTGCGATTGGGGTCGAATTTGCGTATTTCTATAACTCAATCGGGACGAAAGTGACGATGGTGGAATTCATGGATCAAGGGCTTGTACCGCGTGAAGATGAAGATATTTCAAATGAATTGACTAAAATCTATAAGAAAAAAGGCATTCGCACCCTTGCAGGAACGGCTGTTGAGTCAGTTGATACAAGCGGCGACGTCTTGAAAGTTAAAACAAAAGCAAAGAAAGACGGCAAAGAAGAAATCATCGAATGTGATGTCGTTTTGTCTGCTGCGGGCGTTACACCCAATACCGAAAACATCGGTTTGGAGGCTTTGGGCATCAAAACAGACCGTGGTTT
>JAYTMI010000804.1:0-4735 GCA_043728625.1 Saprospiraceae bacterium
GACGTATTTCAAGGGGCTTTGCTTATCCAATTTGATATTACTGCCGTTCATCCGATTGATGACATCGCGAGAAACACGGCTTTTGGTATCCCAATAAATGATGCCATTTTGAAGGTGCGACAAGGTTTTTTCTGCATAGCGCAAACGCATAGAATCCAGCAATTCAATATTGCTAAAAGCCAAAGGTGTAGTGTGCAAAAAGACCGCACCTTTGCCATAAGCGACTTTCAAGAAGTTGATTTTATCTGTATCCAAAGTGCCGATAGGTGCACTTGAAGATGATTTTTCAGGACAATCCTCTAAAATAGCCGCTGATTCAAGGGTGTCAATATAGGAAAATGGATAACCTGTTGGCTCATTTTTATAGAAAAAAATACAGGTAAAAGGTTGTTCTTCAAATAGTTGTGGATGCTTGAAATTTAAAGCAACCGTATCGTGGTAGTTTGAATTAAACGAATGATACCCATTGAAATAACTGTCCTCTTCTTGTCCATAAACGGTATCGCAAACGGTATAAGAAATGCGTTTCAGAAAATAATTCGGCACGGCATTAGCAGAAATAAATGCCCGTCCGCCGTTGTGGACAAACAGCATCAACTTGTCCAAATCGGCTGTATCTGTGAAAAAACCATCGCCCACGAAGACGTAATTGGCAGTCGTCACGCCACTACCGTCTGTGGGGAGCGATTCAGAAACTTTTTGCTTCAAATCTTCGAGTTTTCCAGTCGGCAAGTACCCCCTCAGTATATCGTGGGTTATGTGCGTTCCGTAAGGCTCTTTGCTTTTTTCGTCGTAGGTTTCATTCCAATCGAAACGGTCTTTGCTGCGCTGCCCCATCCAAAAGAACAAACCCAAAATAGTTGCAACGACGATTCCGATGATGATGTAACGATTCATATTCTTTTAAAAATGAGAGCGAAGTGGAAAATACCCCCCTCAGTATTTATGCCTTTTTTTATTCAAATTCTGCCATGTTTCAAACAAAATGGCTTGTTTTGGTCTATCAACAGGCATTTCACGAAGCGGTTCACAGGGTTTTAAGGATTCATAAAGTTCTTTTGGCAGTTGTTGATACAGTTCCGTCCCACGTGTTTTCCAATCCAACATCTCGTCAGAAACTTGGCGGATGATACGTGCAGGATTGCCGACGACAAGGCTACGCGGCGGTATTTGTTCTTTACCTTTGATAAAACTCAATGCGCCAATGATGCTTTCATCGCCAATATCCGCCCCGTCCATCACAACGCTATTTATACCTACCAATACATTGCGCCCAATTGTTGCGCCATGAATCACTGCTCCGTGACCAATATGTGCCGCTTTATTCAAGGTAACGGTCTTGCCAGGAAACATGTGAATGACACAATTTTCTTGAACATTGCAACCATCTTCGATAATAATAGTGCCCCAATCTCCTCGAATAACGGCTCCCGCAGCGATATAAACATCACGACCAATCACCACATTGCCAATCACCGTCGCTTGTGGGTGAATGAAACTCGATGCGTGAATGACGGGTTTGAAGCCTTTAAATTCGTAAATCATATTTTTCTAAATTCTATCTTTCAATTGGGCAAAAAACAAATTTTTCGCCATCAAAAAGTCCTTTATCGCTCAATTTCAAACTTGGAATGACCAATAACGCCATAAATGAAAGCGACATAAAAGGTGATGTCAATGTTGACCCTAAATCTCGCGCCATATTAACGAGTGCTGTATATTTTTCCGCTACAATCTCTGCCGATTCATTTGACATGAGACCTGCAATTGGCAACGGTAAAACTTCAGTATGCTCACCGTCCGTAGCTGACAAACCGCCTTTATGGTCAATCAAAATATTGACCGCTTCACAAATCGCTTCGTCACTGACACCGACTGCTATGATATTATGCGAATCATGGGCAACTGATGAGGCAATCGCACCGCGTTTAAGCCCAAAATTTTTAATAAAAGCCGTTGCAACAGGCACATTTGAATAACGATTGACGACTGCAATCTTCAAAATATCGTCGGATACTGCGGGCATCGCCAAACCGTTTTCTAAACTGATTTTTCCTTCAAAAGTCTTTGTAATGAGTTGCCTATCAAGCACTTCGATAACATTAATCTCCGTTTTTGATAACGGCAAAACAAAATCAGACGGCTTTTTTCGACCAATTTGGAAGTTATTGACAATGCGTTCAGGTTCTGTTTTTATGTACTCACGACCGCGTTCAGCGACAACATCGCCATTGATATATGTTTTTAAAACATTGAAATCCACTAAGTTATCAACGATGATTAAATCTGCCCAATCGCCTATTTGAGTCGTTCCAACGTCTAAACCATAATGCTCAACAGGATTGATACAAGCCATTTTCAGCACTTTGAAAACATCAATACCCCGTGCAACGGCTCTTTTAACCAGCAAATTGATATGTCCTTCGAGTAAGTCATCAGGATGTTTGTCATCTGAACAAAACATCATTTGTTCAAAATATTTATTTATCAATGGAGCAAGGGTATCAAAATTTTTAGCTGCCGACCCTTCTCGAATGATGACCTTCATGCCGTGTTTCAACTTAAAACGGGCTTCATCAATCATATAACATTCATGGTCAGTCGAAATGCCCTTTGAAATGTATTTTAATGCTTGTTTACCCATCAAGCCAGGCGCGTGACCATCAATTGGTTTGCCCGCCCTTTTTGCGATGTCGAGTTTGTGTTGTACTGAGGGGTCATCGAAAATAACGCCGGGCCAATTCATCATCTCCGCCAAATAAAGCACTTCGGGAGAGGCGAGTAAATGCGCTATGTCCTCATCTGTCACTTCTGCCCCTGCCGTTTCAAAAATCGTAGCAGGAACGCAAGAAGGTGCGCCAAAATTGAATTTTAAAGGCGATTTGCGCCCATTTTCTATCATATACCACACCCCCTCAGTACCCAAAACGTTTGCAATCTCATGTGGGTCACTCACTGTTGCCACTGTCCCGTGTAAAACGGCAACCTTCGCAAACTCTGTTGGCACAAGCATTGAGCTTTCGATATGAACGTGTGCATCAATGAAACCGGGCAGAATATAGCGCGTTTTAGTGCCAGTAAGCCGTCTAATCGTACGGATTTTGCCATTTGAAATGACTAAGCGAGCGGGATAAATACTGCGCTGACGAATATCGACATAATTCCCTTCAATCGTAAAATCTGTTTTCATAGGTATGGTTGGTTTTTATTTATTGATAATGATGAAATATGAGTGATGAAACAATTCATATTTCATTTTTTAAGAAACTATTTTTTTTCTGCATTTAGAATGGCAACGACTTCATTCGTGATATCCAAGGCATCGTTGACATATAAAAACGGGCTGCCGCCGCTTTTGGAGTGGCTTACAGCGTAGTCAAATCCTTTTTGTTTTTGCAAACCAGAGAGGACTTCATTGAGCTTTTTTTGCAAATCTTCATTGAATTTCTGGGTCTCGTCCATCAATTCCTTTGATTTTCTATCCCGTTCAGCAACGATACTTTGCTGTTTGGCTTGTAAGGCTTGACCTTTTTGTTGCAGTACAGCAGGAGGCACAGTACCTTTTTGGGCTTCTTGTTGGAGTGCACCGTATTCTTCTTGAAACTTTTGCGCTTTTTTATCGAGCTCAGCGATTAAACTCTTTTCTTTTTGCTCAAAAGAGGCTTGTTGCTGTTTAAAATAGGTGTATTTGTCTTTCAATGAATCAATATTAACAAATACGATTTTTGATGCCGCCATCATGCCTGAATGAACAGCCATAGAATCGGTGACGACAACAGTACTTGATGCAGGTGTTGCCGGCTTGTTTTTACAATTTGAAAATACGAGTGTTGTGAAAGCGAATACAACGAATAAAATTTTTCTCATTACAAATTAAGTTTAAAATTATTTCCAACACGACGCGTCATTGTTGGAAGAATCAATATTTTGGATTTAAAATTTAGCAAAAGTAAATTTTTGTTTGCAGCTTTTGAAAAAAGAATTGTTTTTCAAGACGTTAAGATATTGAAATTCAAGGATAAAACGAAGAAAGACGATAAGATTGCACAAAGAATCTTATCGTCTTTCTTAATATCCTCTCAATAATCGGGAAATTAAATTTTTTCAGTTTCGTATTTTTTCTTGATTTTTTTCTTCTCGCGAGGTTGTTGCATGAAGAAAGGATTGTCATCCCAAAGGCTTTGAGGGCGTTGTCGCGGTTTGATTTCAGGGTCAAAGTTCTCAACGACAATGATTTCTTTCTCTTCTGTTTTCAAAACACCCCCCTCAGTATCAACGCTTGCGGAGTTTATTTTGAATGACCCTTTTTCGCGTGGTGTAAGGTAAAAAGTATAAGTTGCACTCTGCGTCATATCGCCGTTGATGATGCTCATACTCGTCGAGGTTGAAGGACCTTGTACGGCAAAACCGTCGAATGTAGGTGGATTGAACCGTTTGGCTTTTGCATTTTCGACAGTAATAACGACTTCGAGTGTGTTGTTAAGCCCAATCGTATCGCTCGACACTTCTATGCTGATTTTAGCATCTTTTTGTGCTGCCATACTGAGGGGTATGCTGAGACTGAAAATAAATAACCATTTTTTCATAGCAGAGAAATTTTTTATTTTAAAAAATAAAGACAAATAAAAAACAGAGAATATAGGGCAAATTTATCGAAAAAATGACATTTTGCCTTGATATGCTGTATTTTTTTTTCATAGTTTCTCTCTTTTTTGAAAAACTAAGCGATGGCTTT
>JAYTMI010000805.1:0-5031 GCA_043728625.1 Saprospiraceae bacterium
ATCATGCGTTTGATTGCAGAGCCGCCTGGACGTATTTCAAACGGTCAAATCCTGTTTCATACTGAGGGGGGTGATGTCGTGGATTTATTGACTTTGAAAGAGAAAGAAATGCAAAAACATCGGGGCAACGACATTGCGATGATTTTTCAAGAGCCGATGACTTCTCTCAACCCTGTTTATACCTGCGGTGACCAAGTGTTAGAAGCCATTCTGACGCATCAACACATATCAAAACAAGCGGCACGTGAACAGACTATTGCCTTGTTTGAAAAGGTACAACTCCCCGACCCTGAAAGAGCCTTCAGAAGCTATCCACACCAACTCAGCGGCGGACAAAAACAACGTGTAATGATTGCCATGGCAATGTCGTGCAACCCATCCATATTGATTGCCGACGAGCCAACAACTGCGCTCGATGTGACCGTACAACAAACCATTTTAGAATTGATGAAGGATTTGCAACGTGAATCCGATACCGCAGTGGTTTTCATCACACATGATTTGGGCGTGATTGCAGACATTGCAGACCGTGTTTTGGTGATGTATAAAGGTGAAATTGTTGAAGAAGGTGATGTCAGACAGATATTCAAATCGCCTAAACATCCATACACAAAAAGCCTGTTGGCGTGCCGTCCGCCTTTGGGCGATAGATTGCGGCGGTTGCCCGTTGTCGCTGACTTCATGGAAGTTGAGACAAACCCTGACGGCACAACCCGCATCGTCGAGAAAGCGGACTCTGTCGGACAGTTGCTGTCAGAAATGAAGATACCTCAAGCCGAAATCCAAGCCCGTTTGTCCGATTTGATGAAAAACGAACCGATTTTAAGGGTTGAAAACCTCAAAACATGGTTTCCTTCAAAGCATAACTTCTTTGGCAAACCGATTGACTTTGTGAAAGCCGTTGATGATGTCAGTTTCACAGTTTATCCTGGCGAAACATTGGGTTTGGTTGGCGAATCGGGTTGCGGAAAGACAACTTTAGGACGTGCGATACTCCGTTTGTCGCCCGCTACGGAGGGGTCTATTTTTTTTGAAAACAAAGACTTGGTTCATTTAGATGCCGATAGTTTGAAAGCCTTGCGGCGTGATATTCAAATCATTTTTCAAGACCCTTATTCGTCTTTGAATCCACGTATGACCATCGGTTCTGCCATCATGGAACCCATGCAAGTCCATAAAATGTATAAAAATGACGCTGAACGCAAGGAAAAAGTTATAGAATTGCTTGAAACCGTGAGCATGGATGCCAACCATTTCAACCGCTATCCACATGAGTTTTCGGGTGGACAACGGCAACGGATTTGTATTGCACGGGCTTTGGCTTTGAATCCAAAATTTATCATTTGTGATGAATCGGTTTCTGCGCTCGATGTCTCTATTCAAGCGCAAGTCTTGAATTTATTGATTGAACTCAGGCAAAAAATGCAGTTTACCTGTATTTTTATCAGCCATGATTTGTCGGTTGTTAAATTCATTTCTGATAGAATGGTGGTGATGAACAAAGGTAAAATCGAGGAAATGGGTGTGGCGGATGATATTTACAACAATCCACAAAAAGAATACACGAAACGGCTTATTGAAGCTATTCCTAAAGGGTTATAACACGTTGGGGGAATTTTAAAAGTTCCCCGAACGTCGTGTTCTCAACTTGAACTTCCTTGATATTTTATGAAAAATAACATCATCGGTTTTGTCTTTGCGGGTTTATGGGCTTCCGCTTCGGTGGCAACGAAAATAGGTCTTTTGTCGGCACAACCCTTGACAATTGCCAATTTGCGCTTCTTTATTGCAGGCTTTCTCATGCTTTTGGGTGCACACATTTTTCGAAAATACAGACTACCCGAACGCGATGAATGGATGCCTTTATTGATTTATGGTTTGTTAAACGTCACTATCTATCTCGGCTTGTATATCGTTGCGATGCAAGAGCTTTCCGCAGGCGTTGGCAGTTTAGCGCCCGCCCTTAATCCCTTAATGATTTCGATTTTATCGGCTGTTTGGATAAAAAGAAAGGTCAAACAAACAGAGTGGACAGGTTTGTTACTCGGTTTATTTGGCGTTGCGATTGTTATTTACCCATTGATAAAAGAAAGTTACGTTACGCTATGGGGCATGACCTTGATGTTTTTCAGCCTACTCGCCTACTCCATCGGTACGGTCTATTATTCAAGTCGGACGTGGCGATTGCCGATATTAGCGATTAATGCTTGGCAAGTTCTGCTAGGCGGTATTTGTCTGCTGCCTTTCACGTTTACCATGACCGATTTCTCGCGCAATCATTTTGACCACAATTATTGGGTTTCAGTTGGTTGGTTGGTTGTCGTGTCAATTGGTGCAGTGCAAATGTGGTTGTATTTGCTCAAAATCAACCCCATTAAAGCGGCTTTATGGCTGTATCTCTGCCCTACTTTTGGTTTTATTTATGCGAAATTGTTGTTGAACGAACCGATTACGGCTTATACGGTTGTTGGGACATTGATTGTGATTGTGGGATTGTATATTGGTCAGAAAAAAACGGTGTCGAAACTTGTAACTTCTCTGGAAAATCCATAGTCTTAAAATCACATGACAATCAAGAAAAAAACAGTTTTTAAAACCTTATTCATTTTAGCTGTCCTTGCTGCAACGTTAGGCTACTTTGTTGTAGAAAACGTCCTACCTTATGCAGGCATAAAACCATACAAAGTCAACGCTGCTGCCTTATGTGAATTCAAAAATGGCGTTTTGCCAACTGATTATAGCCTTGATTTTGAACCTCTTAGTATTCAGACAAAAGACAGCTTGATACTGAGGGGGTACTTTATCAAAGCTGAAAAGCCGCGTGGCACCATCATTTTGATACATGGCATCGCTGATTGCAAAGAACATTTTTATCCTTTTTGTCAACAACTAAAAGAAATCGGTTGTCAAACCATTATTTTCGATTTGCGCGCACATGGTAAAAGCGAAGGCTCGTATTGTACTTTTGGTTATTTTGAAAAAAACGATATCGGTATTATTATAGATTCATTGATTCAAAAAAACATCAAGCAACCCTTTGGCATTTATGGCAATTCATTAGGGGGTGCTGTTGCGCTACAAGTTTTAGGTGAAAACAAAAACCTTAAATTTGGTATTATAGAAAGTACTTTTGATGAATTTCCAAAGGTTGCCCTTGAATATGGCGAGGATTTTTATCGGTATTCGTAGCGAAATGCTCACAAATCATGTTCTGAGGAAATCGGGTGACATTGCGCATTTCAATCCTTTTGAAGTCAAACCCGTTGTTTCGTGTACAAACATCACTTGCCCTATGTTCGTGGCGCATGGCGATTCTGATAATAAAATTCCTATTGCTTTTGGAGAAAACAATTACAATGCTTTGAAAACGACTGATAAACAGTTCATACGAGTACGAGGCGCAGGACATTTTGATTTACATCAAAAAGGTGGCAATGAGTATTGGGAGAAAATGAAGGCGTTTATTCTAAAAAATGCTGAATATACTGAAGGGGCATTTTAAAATGAAAAACTAAATATTTACATCAACCCAACCTTTCTCACTCCCCTCCCTGTCTATAAAGGCAAACAAGATTCATTAACAGTCAAAATATCAAAACATGAAAAAGATTCTCTTTTCCATTTCCGTTATCTGCGCTTTTCTGGCAGTCGGTTTTCAAGGGTGTATCAAAGACACCTGCTCAAACGAAACGACTTATACTCGTTGGACACCCGTTTACAAAACCGATGCAGAAATGCGGGAGACCCCTCAGTATCAAGCCGCTCGTGCCTTGAAAAACACTGGTAAAATCTACTTTTATGGCAAATACATCCTCATCAATGAACAAAAAGAAGGTATTCACATCATTGACAACAGCGACCCGTCTAAGCCTCTTCCTGCTGGTTTCATCAAAATTGTCGGCAATGTGGATATGGCAGTCAAAGGCAATTTCCTTTATGCCGATAGTTATCGAGATTTGTTGACGATTGATATTTCAGCCCTCACAAACCCTCGTGTCACCTGCCGTGCGCAAGATGTTTTTCAATCCACTTTTTGGCGTGACCCACAAAACGGTTGGCTTGTGGACTATAAAAAAGAGACCGTCAATGAAAAAATTGATTGCAACGACCCGCGTTTGACTGGCGGTTATGGTTATGAATATTTCAACTCGGCTGATGGTTCTGTTTTTACTAAAAATTCTGGCGCATTAAGTACAACGGCTTTTACGAACAGCAATAACGGTAGTTCTGCGGCTGCACCCGCAGGTGTTGGCGGTTCGTTGGCACGTTTTACTTTTTATGATAAGTATTTGTATTGCATTGACTTATCAACACTTAGAACTTTCAATTTGACCAATTTGGATTGCCCTACATTGTCCAATTCTCAACAAGTCGGTTGGAACATCGAAACGGTTTTTCCTTACAAAGACAAACTGTTCATTGGCTCAACAACAGGCATGTTTATCTACGATTTGGTCAATCCGATTAAACCTGTGTATATGAGTCGTTTCGATCACGGTAGAGCGTGCGACCCTGTTGTTGTTGAAAACGACATTGCCTACATCACTGTTCGGACTGGGAGCAATTGCGGTGGCAATCTCAATCAATTGCAAATTGTGAATGTCTCTAATTTGAAGTCTCCACAACTGATAAGTGTCTATAACATGAAAAACCCACGTGGTTTAGGTGTTTGGGACAACAGTTTGTACCTATGTGACGATGGTTTGAAAATCTTTGACGTAACAGATAAAAACAAAGTTGATCAAAATTTGAAAGCCCAAATCAAAGGTTTCGATACGTTTGACGTTATTCCTTATGGTTTCAACAACAACAAATACCTTATGGTCATTGGTGCCGACGGTCTTTATCAATTTGATGTGACAGATGCTGCAAGTCCAAAAGAGTTAAGCAAAATCACTGTGAACAAGTAAAATTAAATTGTGTCCTTAATCGAGCATTGGGTATGAAAATACCCAATGTTTTTTAAAAAAAACTTAGAAAATGAAAATCTTACGCTTGTTTCTATGCCTTTGCCTACCCCTCAGTATAGCG
>JAYTMI010000806.1:0-10766 GCA_043728625.1 Saprospiraceae bacterium
GGTTTTAAAAATAGGGGCATCCCTCATCCACGTGGCTTTTTTGTAGGAACATTTGCTTTTAATACTTCTGACAACAACGCAATGACAGGCAGGAAAGGGTTTATGGATTTTATCAATAATGATATTCCTATAAATAGTTACGTTTTAGTCTTTAGCGTTCAGACGAATGCAACAACAAGTTATTTTCCTGAAAAATGGGCGCAAGATTCTGTCGATTTTGGTACTAATATTTTCCAAACTCTGGAGCGGCAAGGGGCTCGACAAATCCGTCAGTTGGCAACTCGTGGCTCATTGCCCTATATGATTGCTTTTCAAAAAGGTAATAATAATGTTCTACGAGAACGCCTTTCAAGTGCCTATGAAGAGGGTATTCAAGAATCTTTTGATTTACCAGTTCGAGGATTTAAAGGCAAAATGGAATCTAAAATTATCGGTCCCGCTAAAAGTTGGCAATCGTTTGAACTCAATTATAAATTATCGGATAATGCTCAAACTGATACCATTTCATTTGATTTAATCGGTTTAAAAGCTGATAAAACAAGCGAAACTGTATTAATTAAAGACATTACGGCGAGTTCTACACCTTTATCAAATATTAACGTCAGCGAATATCCATATCTCAAATTGCGATTTAATTCAAAAGATTCGATTTATAGAACCACCCCTCAGTTAAATTATTGGCGCATACTCTATAAAAGTGTACCGGATTTGGCTGTCAACCCCAATGCTTTATTCAAAATGTATAGCGATACGCTCGCACAGGGTGATATTTTCAGCTTGGATGTGGCGATTGAAAATGTGACTGACATTGATGCAGATAGCGTTTTGATGAAAATGACCATTACCGATGCCGCCAATAACAATAAAATTCAACAATTAAAATATGCCCCTTTATCTCAAAATAATAAATTCACATCCAGTTTTAAATTCGATACACGTTCGTTGAGCGGCAAGCAGCAGGTTTCGATAGAAGCCAATCCGAATCTTGCACAGCCCGAACTTTATACTTTTAATAATTTCCTACAAACTTCTTTTATTGTGGATAAAGACCAACGCAATCCACTCTTAGATGTGACTTTCGATGGTTTGAGGATTTTGAACAATGACATCGTTTCGCCTAAGCCTAATATTGTCATTAATTTGATGGATGAAAACCGCTATTTAGCCTTATCGGATACTTCTTTATTCAAAATTTATGTTGAATATCCTGATAGCAAACGCCAAAGCGTATTTTTCAACGACCCTACAACTGTCATATTCACCCCTGCAAAGCTTAACGCTAATGGCAAAAACAATAAAGCAACGATAGAATATAGGGCTAATTTCACGCAAGAAGGCATATACCATCTTGTTGTGAATGCCAAAGATGTGTCGGGAAATGCTTCGGGCAGTGCGGATTTTAGTGTGGCTTTTCAAGTCATCACTAAGTCTTCTATTTCAAATGTATTGCCTTATCCGAACCCATTTTCTACGGCTACGCGCTTCGCTTACACGCTCACGGGTAGTGAGACCCCTCAGTATTTTAAGATTCAAATCATGTCTGTAGCGGGTAAAGTGGTGAGAGAAATTGCTCAAAATGAATTAGGACCTTTAAAAATAGGAACGCATTTGACCGATTTCGTCTGGGACGGGCGCGATGAATACGGCGATAAATTAGCCAACGGCGTTTATTTATATCGTATCATCGCTAAAAAAATGGATGGCAAAACGTATGAAAGTTTTGACAATGGCACCGATAAATATTTTAAAAAGGGGATAGGGAAATTGGTGATTATAAGATAAGTGTCATTTTTTTCAATATCCTATCACTCGTATTGCCATCGCCATAAGGATTTTCACCTTGTGTCATTTCAGTATATAAAACGTTGCTATCCAACAGTTTATAAATTGTTTTTTCAATAACATCTGAATGAGTGCCAACTAAAACGGCATTGTGCAAATCAATGCCTTCGCTGCGTTCTGTGATATTGCGCATAACCAATACAGGTTTTCTAAGCGAAATGGCTTCCTCTTGAACACCACCCGAATCCGTCAAAATGATATAAGACTGATTCATCAAATCCACAAAATGCTCATAACTGAGGGGGGGCAATAACTGGACATTGGGATTGTCAGAGAATTGATTTTTAAAAGGCTCACTCACTATTGGGTTGGGATGCAACGGCAAGACGAATTGAATATCATATCTATTTTTAAGGATGTTTGAAATAGCAGCGATAATATTTTCAACTCCAGCTCCCCAATTTTCTCGACGATGTGCAGTAACGAGTATTATTTTTTTTGAAAAATCAATATCCTTGAAAATCGCTTTGTTTTGTGGCAATTTATTTAAAGTCCAATGCAAAGCATCCACGACTGTGTTGCCGACTACCTGAATATGAGCTGGCTCAATACCTTCTTTCAATAAATTTTCACGATTATTTTCAGTGGCAGCAAAATGAATATCAACAATGTGGCTGATGAGTTTCCGATTCATTTCTTCGGGAAAAGGCGCATATTTATTAAAACTTCGAAGCCCAGCCTCCACATGAGCCACTTTTATTTTCAAATAATAGGCTGATAATGCACCCACAAAAGCCGTGGTTGTATCGCCCTGAACAAAAACCCAATCAGGTTTTATATCATTCAGAACCTTTTCCAAACCTTTCATACAACGGGTGGTAATATCAAAAAGAGATTGTTGAACTTGCATAATATCAAGGTTGACATCAATGTTAATATTAAAAAAAGTCAATACCTCATTCACCATCTCACGATGCTGCCCCGTTGAACAAACGCGTACTATGAAATTGACATTATTACTTTGAAAAGCTTTTATCAATGGGGCAAGTTTAATCGCTTCAGGTCGAGTGCCAATAATAAAAAGCAGCGAAATTTTTGACATAAAAATTTGATTTTCAATGAGTTATGAAAGTTCGATAAAGCTTTCCGACACTTCTCCGCACCGCCTTAAAACTGTTTCTGAAGCCAATTTTTAAAGTATTTATACCCGATTTTTTTATTAGAGTATCTATTCGTTTATCACCCTTCGTCTTCGCTAATTGTATTAAACCTTCTTGATTTTTTTCATAATGAAAATCATTTGCTAAAAGTCTAAAACCATTTTTTATGCAGGCTTGAAGATATGTGTTCCTAAATTGTTGATTATTTGGTGAAAAGCTAACGGCTTCTTCAGTGACACCTAATATGAAAGCACGATTAGGTAGGCTTCCAAATAATGACGTATCATCAGCGGGATGTGGTGGCACATAGGTTTTTAATCCCAAATACTTTTGTAACATAAATGAAAAATGGATGTCCTCTCCTACATTGCTAAAGTGTGCATAATCAGCACTATCTTTCCAAAAAACAGTAAGCCATTCACGCTCAAAAAACCATGAGTGCCCGACAATATCCACTTCCATTGTCATATCATTCGGATTATCCCAGCCCACTCTTGAAATATAATGCCTATAATCATCGTGCAGATTAAAAATAATACCAATAGTCCCTAACAAACCCCGATGCGTTTGGATAGTATTCATACAATTTTCCAACCACCTTGCTCCTGGAATGGTGTCATCATCAAAAACACAAACGTACTTAGTTTTTGCCCAAAAACCGACAGCAAATCGACCCCAAACGCCTATATTTTTTGAAACTTTTATATGATTAATGCCTTCCAATAGGCTTAAATCGAATTTTACTGAGGGGGTAGCAGCGTCTTGAAAAAAAAAAATTTCTTCGGGTTGTACGGTTTGATTGCGGATAGCGACGAGTTGTTCCTCCAAATTATCGGGGCGACGATAGCCCGTCAGTATGACCGTAATGCCATTTTCATTCATATTTTAAATTTGGATTTTTTTTATCATATTCATAACTGACCCAGTTATCTTTTGGCAGCAAAAATACATAATAACTTTTTATGTCACTATCGAAATTTTACATCTTTTTTGACTGAGCACTCGAGCTGGATCCATGTACGAGCGCGTAATACGATTGTGAATATACGTATCTACGGACGAGCCAAAATCAACATATCTATTCTCAGGATTGGCTTCATAAAGTCGATGGATAATGACCTCAGACATAGGACCCGCTGAAATGACAAATAGTGTATTTTTAAAACTTTTTGTTTCATTTATTATTTTTTCTACAAAGGCATCCCCCTCAGTATCCCAATACTCAATGCAGTTATTTTCAGTAGCAAAATAATGCGTAACCTCAAGATTGCCGATTGGTTTCCCTATGCCATTTTTGTGAGCAATGACCACTGCTTTTTCTTCAATTTTAGAAAAATGTTCTTGAAAGAAAACATAATTACTGTTGACAAATAAGTTGGAAAAGGTCAAATTGTCATGATGAGGAATATGTTTGAGATACCATGAAAAAGAATTTTTATCGCAACAAGGGCATGAAATACCGTAATAATAATTAGATTCAGAATGATTGAGCGTTGTCCAAAGGTCTTTTCCAAGCTTTGAAAGCTCATTTTGAGTAGACCATCCGTCAATGCCTTTTATAGCCACCCCCCTCAGTACAGCGCGTTCGCCATCAGCATATCTTGCCAAAGTGAAATTTTCTTTTCCATTAATTTTATCAAAAAACAAGCAAATTTGTTCTTGAAAATCTAATGCACGTTTTTTTCGAAAGGATAAAAATGAGAGCATTTTAATTGGATATTATAGGTTAAATATTTGAATCTTTTTGTTTTAAAATAATAAAATCAGCAGATGATAATTCGGGGTATCGCTGACCGATAAATTGCACAATTTCAAAATCCGTATATTTTTCAAGATACGGATATATGTGGCGATGCTTGACATGAATGTCTGTTTTATAGTCAAATTCCTTAACAGAGGTATATAAAATGACTAATTTTTGAGCGGTTTTAAAAATATCATCCAATGTTTTTACAAAATCTTTTTCTGTTATAATATGGTATAGAACATCTAAACACACCACTAATTCTGCCTTCAAATCTTCAGGACTTTGATGTAGTGGATGATAAACTTCAAAGCGTTTGGTAGAATCATTTGAAAATAATTGTTGGCATTTTTTAATGGTTGTAGCCGACACATCTAAGCCAATATAGTTTGGATAATGCATATATTTCAAATTATTACCATCGCCACAACCAAATTCTGCTACTGTCTGAATTGAATATTTATCCACATAAGCGTTCACAATTTCAGCTTTAAATGCCGCTAAAATGCCATAGCTCCCCCTTCCTGAATTGCCTCCATCAACGCCTTTCGCATACACGTTTTCCCAATAGCGTGCATAGTCAAAACGCGCTAAAGGATTGTATTTCAACCACTTATGCCAACGCATTTTTAAAGCTGATTTTACGCGTTTTACTGAGGGGGTGATGTTTTCAGCGAAAAATTCATTTATAATTAATTGAACTTCATTCATAAAAGTTTGGGTAGGTCGAGCATTAAAATTCAAGGACAACCCTTCTCGACGAGCAAAACGAACACCCCGTCTCAGAAAACGCCCTTGCCAAACCATCGAAGCCACATAAGTGAGTGGAAAATCGCCTGTGCGAATATTCCCACCTTTCGGATTGGTAACGCTTAAAAAAGGCTCGACCATAGTGGAGGAACGTTGCGAGGCATTCACTTCAAAATCCCAAGGGGATTCATTGTCTGAAAGTAGGTTTAATAAAGACGTTTTTTCCCATATCGCAGCTTGAAGAGAAGTTCGATAAATGGCATGAGGTGCAATTATTCCGACCCCCTCAGTTGGAGAAGACAAGTCAGGTGGTGGAAATGGAAACAAGCGACAATACGCAGCATTCATATTAATCACTGTATTTAAAATGCTGAAAATCAATGTGTTATCTACTTTTTTCCTTAAAAAATAATCTTCTTGAAAATAAATAATATAGTCATGTGGAAACTGTCGAAGGGTCTCGCGCATTTCATCCGACCAATTGGTGGCTCTTTGTGTTGAAATATTTTTTACTTTAGAATGTTCAAAAACCTTAAAATTAGAGGATAGATAGATGGGCAACGGGCAATCGCTCCAATAGCGCTCGAATAGTGTAAAAAACGGTTGCCACAAATCGCTATATGCATCGCAGGACATGACCAACACACCCACGTTAGGAAGTGATAGATTTTTTGAGATTTCAGTGCTTGACATATATATATTAGATTCGTCCATTTTTTATGATTTTATAAACGGCAAACCGACCGATAGCCATTGCGGTTTTTGCCATGCTTCAATATCTTTTAAATCTTTTTCATTCAATATTTTATGATGCCAATAAATGGTTAACATTTCTTGAGGGTGGCATTTGGCGATAAAATTACCATAAGTTTCATATTCTGAAAAACTTGAAGGCTCAACATTATCCAGATGGCTTAAAATAACGTCATACCATGCTTGACCATGCAACTGCTCCATCAATTTTTTCATTTCTTTCAACCTTTTTGAATTGAAAACAATATGATGACTGACGAATGAGGCAGCATACCGACCATTAATACCTAATATTTTTTGAAAAACTTGATAAGGTAAATGGTATTCATCCGAACACCTGAATATCGTTTTACCGTTGGCAGTGATAAATGATTGAGGTTGTGTGAGGATAAGGTCGGCATCACAGACTAAAACATTATCGGCGTGAGTGAAAGCATCCACATTGAGTTTTATCAACTGCTGATAAATCCAACCCGCGCGATGAAATCCTGATGGATTATAATTAATATCAGACAGTTGGATAGGCAAGGCTTTCTTTTCATCAAAAAAAGCAACGTTCAGTTCTCGGCAGATTTGCGACAAATTAATATTTTGAGCATCCCCTACAATTGTTATTTTTCCAATCGGGTGCAAAACAAATTCTCTAATCGCTTTTACTACAAAGGGCAATGTTTTGATATGTTTTTCGGTGCAAGTGATGACAACCTCTAAGGGTATCATACTTTTTTCTAAGGCAAATTTAAATGAGCGTTTTTTTAAAAAAGTCCAAAACCAATACCGTTGTGAAAATCCTGAATGAAGAAGCTGTTGTAGTCTCATTTTATACCCCCTCAGTTGTTGAAGGTTTAAAATGAAATGATTGCGCATTCTAAATGTCATTTTCCTCAACCAAGGCATTGAAAGACGCCGATTAACGAAAATACAATCGGCGGAATATGCCCCAAAATGCGTAAACTCGACTGCATCAAATCCCTTTTGATTAAGGAATTTTTTTAATAATTCAAATCGAGGTTGATTCTCATAAATATCAAAAAAAGAGACTTCGCTGTGAATTATACCTATTTTTTCGAGGTGTTCTGCGGCTCCTTCTAAAGCCATGAGTTCAGCACCTTGTATATCCATCCACAATAAATCAATGGTAGAAAGGCTTTTTTCTTCAAAAAATCTTTTAAGCGTTGTGGCAGGAACTTCTATCGATTTTTGAACATATTCCTCAATTGGATAAGTGCCAGTCGTTTTTAAAAGCGATGATGCCCCCGGATTGCCATCTGCCCAAGTCGTGCGAGTGGCTTGAGTGTCTATTTGATAAAAAGTTACAAATCCCGCTTGGTCATCAGCTACTACCGCCTTTTCAATGAGTTCAATTGCCTTTTTATTCATTACCTTATCACGACAAATGGGTAAAGTTTCAGGATTGCATTCGAAAGTAAATATAGATGCTTTAGGGAAAGCATCATAGAATAACAGCGTCTCTGTACAATCTCTTGCGCCAATTTCCACGATAGTTTGGATAGATTTATCCAACTTTCTATGTTTTAAAAAAAATAGTAAACTCGTTAAATTATGACTCATGAGGCTTAGATTTTTCGGTTTCCCAAACTAATAAAGGTCGGATAACGCCGTGCATAACACCTCTATAATTGCCGCGAGTGGGAGCATCAAGATTGTCAATGACTTCAAATATGATTTCTGTTTGGCAGTGTATATGAGTTGGATTGTGAGAAGTCAAAGCGACGGTCAATTTATAAGTCAAATCATTGAGAAAATTATCCGGCATCCAGCAAACAGCCGTGTAGTACTCCACTTCAAATCCACTGTTGTAAGCACTTGGTAAGGATTGAAAAACCCTTTCATTCAAAGCTGTGGATAAGAGAAAATTTGCCGTAGGCATATAGCCTTGTTTTTTAATGCGGTAGGAAAATTCAATTCCAAATGCTTGATCTACAGCCACATGACTGAGGGGGTGTTTATTTTTATCAATAAATCGCAATTTTAAAAGTTGACAAAAATCATCTTCAATTTGGTCGTTTTTAAAGTCAAAAGTTAAAGATTCGCTTGTATTTTCTTTAAGATAGCGATTGATAATTGAGCGCGTTTCGCCCATTTGTACGAGTCGACCTTTTTCCAAAAGAATAGATTGAGGACAAAGCTGAATAACAGCATTTAAATTATGGCTCACAAACAAAACCGTCCGCCCGCTCTTACTCACCTCATCCATTTTCCCCAAGCACTTCTTCTGAAACTCAGCATCACCGACTGCCAAAACTTCATCAATCACCAATATTTCAGGCTCTAAATGTGCTGCCACAGCAAATGCCAAACGCAACTGCATCCCACTCGAATAATGCTTCAAAGGCGTATCTATAAACTGCTCGACCCCACTGAATGCGACGATTTCATCAAATTTTTTAACCACTTCCGCTTTTCTCAAACCTAAAATAGAGGCATTGAAATACACATTTTCACGCCCGGTCAATTCAGGATGAAAACCTGTACCGACTTCTAAAAGGCTCGCCATCCGACCCCTCAGTATCGCCTTGCCTTTTGTAGGTGGCGTGATGCGGCTGAGGATTTTGAGTAAGGTACTTTTACCTGCCCCATTTCGACCTATAATTCCTATGCTTTCACCCGCTTGCACATCAAAACTGATGTCATTTAATGCCCAGAAATCTGCGTCCACAGTATTTTGACCTTTTTTCTTAAACAAATCTGTAACTGAATCGCGTAGGCTCAAATAACGTTGCTTTTGACCGATTTTATATAGTTTTGATAAGTTGTGAACTTCAATAATGGGTGTCATTATTAGGTGACTAATTGTTTAATTTTAGCGAATAAAAAAAATAATTGACCAAAATTTCCATTTGGTGAATGTAACTTTACCGCATGGCTTTATTTGAAATGTCGTTTTGATACTTTAGAATATGAAAATAATACTTTGTGCGAATAGTTATGAATCGCGGATTGTCGGACCAGCTGTTTTGACCGAAATGCTTCTAAAAATTAATGATTGGTATCCGCAGCACGAAATTAGGATTTTAACTGAGGACGTAGCCCAATCGAGCGAAAAAATTTATAAACTAACGACTAACTACCCGCGCCCGATTCATGCTTTAGATATTTTTTTACGCAATTATTCCTATAAAAATGCTTTAAAACGGATTTATAAAGACTATCCGTTTGATGTAGTGGTCTTTGGATACGCCTCTTTTGGCGTTATAACAAAACATTGGTTGCCCCCCTCAGTAAAAGTCATTGGCTTTATCAATGATTATTTTCGCTTGAAAGCAGATTTAAGGCATTTTAAATGGTCAAAAGATTGGTTTTATTACTTCATCACGAGGCAAGTGGAGCGGTATGCTGTTTTTAAATTAGATAAATTAGTCGCCTCTTCTCATTATCTTTCACAATATTTGATAACTGGATATAAATGCTCTTCTGAAAAAATTTATCCGCTTTATAAAAGTATCGATGTAGAACAAATTGAATTTGTACCCCAACGAGCCTTCGTTGCGCCTTATAAAATCCTATTTGTAAAAAGCTATATTTATTATGGTGCTTTAGATATTTTGGCGAAATCATTGAATCAATTACCTAATTACACCTTTGAATTGACCGTTATTTGCCCATTATCAATTTTTCATAAAGCGATTGAAACCCTTTTTAAGAATAATACCCATGTACAGTTGACGATTTTGGGTAAAATAGATAAAAAATCGCTCTATGCTCAAATGGCTGCACACGATATTTTATGCGTTCCTTCGCGGGTCGAATCATTGGGTATCATCAATATTGAAGGTTTAGCAACTGGTATTTCAGTCGTTTCGACGCGCGAAGGCGGTATTCCTGAAGTGCTTAATTATGGAGAAAATGGTTGGTTGGCTGAGCCCGAAAATGCAGAATCTCTTGCCGATGCCTTGAAAAATTGCATAGAAGCAGACCCCTCAGTAAGAAAGCAAAAAAGCATCAATGGCAGACGATTTATTGAACAAAATTTCAATATCAAGGAGCTTGTAGCTCAATTTTTAGATATTTGCGAGAATAAAAAATGACAATTATTTTTTATGCCTAAAAAAGATTTAAGCTATTATCTGAGTACCATTAACCTCAAAGCACAGGCTGCCAAGTATCATTTGCTCGATAAATGGGGTGGTTTGGAGCGTATGAAAAATAAGAATGAAACTTACTTTTCTGAACTCTATGAATCCAATTATAATAAATCTGGGTTATCTATAAATCCCTTATTTTCAACTGAATGCATCACTTATCGCTATTTTCCAACGGCTCAGCATTATGCACGGCATTTGCGGTTTGATACTGAGGGGGTCGCGCTTTGTCGTTCGGATTTGAAGCCGCATTATAATCCGCTTATCCCTGCACATTTAGCCTTGGTTTGCTACAATGATTTTTTAATCAATAAAGATGAAAAGGCTCTCCAAATGTTTTGGACGCAGGTCTATCATCTTGAAAAAATAGGTGTACCAAAAGGCGATTTAATTTTATTTTATTATGAAGATGGTGCTTGGTATGCGGGCATTACGCAGGCTCTGATAGGCTCAACATTCATGCGGGCATACGTG
>JAYTMI010000807.1:0-1920 GCA_043728625.1 Saprospiraceae bacterium
CTACACTTTGCGCAACACCATCATTTTGACACCCGGTGGTGTGAAAGGTATTGGTACTTTTGATTGGGAAAAAGGGTATTTGAAGTCAAAACTATTCTCTTTCGGTAGTCATTATGTACAAGCAGACACGATGACTTTGAGTATCAGAGCTTTATCAAATCTTCCAGACCAATTGGCACTTGACACGAGGAATGTACGTGGTAAAATTAATTTTGACACTCAAAAAGGTTTTTTCAAGGCAAATTCGGAAAATGTCATGACCAATATGCCTGGTGTTAAATACAGCACAACCATCAATGAATTCGATTGGAATTTGCAATCCGAAATTATTGACTTTCATGCCGATGGCAAACCTTCCTTTTTCTTAAGTGTGGATCAAAATCAAGACTCGCTCAATTTTTTAGGTAAAACAGCGACTTATGACTTGAAATCCAATTTATTGAAAGTCGGAGGTGTAGATTATATCAAAACTTGCGATGCGTTTATTTATCCAGATTCCAGCAAGACACAAGTTCAATTAGGCGGTGTTATGTCAACTTTAACAAATGCCCGCATCGTGTGCGATACCATCACCAAACATCACGTCATCAATCGAGCAACCGTTAACATCAAAGGACGCAAGGAATATACGGCAAATGGTTTCTATGAATATAATGTCGCAGGTAAAAACCAAGAAATTCAATTCGACAACATTATTGGGCAGCGTGTTGGCACGGGTAATCGCAACCAAAAACGGACAGAAACAGCCGCCACAGGAACCGTCAAAGCAGAAGATGATTTTTTAATTGATAAAAAAACGACTTTCAAAGGAACGATTGCCTTGTCTTCAGGTTCAAAAAACCTACGTTTTGAAGGGTTTGCGCACTTTGAGCATGACAATTTGCCCAATCGTCAATGGTTCAGCATCTACTCTAACGCCGACAAATCGGATTTGGCTTTGAGTTATAATCTGCCGAAAAACGAAGAAGGGCAGAACTTGAATACAGGTATTTTTATCAGCAAGGAAAATGCCCAAGCTTATCCGAGTGCTATGATGCCTTTGAGTTTTGCTAAAGACCGACCTATTATTGATGTCAGAGGCGTTTTTAAATACAATGCTGCCAATGACCAAATCGTTTTTGGCGATTCGCTCAAAGTATTGGGCAGTAGTTTGCAGGGCAATAAAATGATTTATGACAACCGCACAGGTGTCCTCAATGCAGAAGGCAAATTGACATTAGGCGGCGGTTTGCAATACATCAATGTCGTGGCGGCGGGAACTGCGAAAACTAAATTTCAGCCCCCAACTGATGAACTGAGAGACTCAAATGGCATCAAAGGAAGCCCCCTCAGTATAGAAGCGATGTTTGGCGTGCAAATGTACATTCCAGACAAGCTATTGAAAATCATGGCGGCTGATATTCAAGCAGGCTCTTTTGATGCACCCGATTCGGACTTTAAAAAAGACGATTTTACCGACAAGGCACTGACTGAATTTATTTCAGATGAAAAAGACTATAAGAAAATCTTGAACGAAATGAAGGAAAAAACGCTGGATTTGCCTGATAAATACAATAATTTCAGCTTTTTATTCAGCCGAGCCATGATGCGGTGGAATCCTGAATTGCAAAGTATGGTCAGTTATGGTTCAAAAGCAGACTTGAACAGCGTACTCGGGATTCCGATTAATAAAAAAATTACCGCTTGGGTTGAATTCAAAATGCCGTCGAACAACGATGACCGCGTTTATGTTTATATCAAAACGGCTAACGATTTTTTCTACTTCTTTGGCTATCAAAAAGGTGTACTCGGCATCACCTCTACGAATCCAAAAATGGAAGAAGAATTTAACAAAATCAAACCCAAAGAACGCATCGCCAAAACCAAAGACGGCAACCTCGAACTGCAATGGGAAGACCCAGGTAAAGGCGAGATGTTTGT